>NZ_JBHXEM010000009.1:0-131544 GCF_042724755.1 Kitasatospora sp. NPDC127067
GTGACTTTCTACACCACGGTCTCGCCGCCGGTGCAGGGGGACGGGGTGGCCAGCATCTACTGGTACGTCGGGTACCCGAACTGCAACCCGACCGCTGCGGACCCGGCGAAGAAGCTGTTCCAGATCATCGGGGACGTCCAGATGCAGCCGGTCTACGAGGACGGCAGCTACGGTTCGTTGAGCAAGATCAACGGCTTCCAGGCCGATCGCTGAGCCCGGCATCCGGTGGAGTCGTGGGCCGGTTCCGGGAGTTCGCCGTCCGCGCGTGGTTCCCGGGGCCGGCCCGTGGTGTCACCTCGGCGGGGGCCCGGCGGCGGTGTCGCTCGGGCGGCCGGACCACGGGATCGTGGGGCGGCCGTCGGGGTCGGTAGCGCCGGGTGGCAGTGCCCCGGGGGATGTTGCCGCGGATCCCAGGTGCCCAGGTCGTCGAGGTGCCGCCGGGCCGGGGTGTCGAGGGTGGGGGCGGTGCGTTCCGGAGGTGAAGGAAGCGGAACATGACGCGGTCGTGCGGGGCGATCACCGCCGGGGGAGTGCCTCGGCCGGCGTGCAGCCGAGTTCGTGCGCGAGGACGTTGACGAGGTTCAACGGCAGATCCGACCGCTTTGGTCAGCCACTCGCCTATGCCCTCCCTCCTCGTAACCCTCACGACACCCGAGATCGAGACCGACCTCTACACGCCGACCGCAGTACGACCCAACGTGCCGGTCTCGACCGGCCTGGCTGCGCGAGTCGAGACGTCCTCCGGGATCCTTGTGCGACTGCTCCTGACCTGGTAGATGCCGGCCCCCTGGGCGGCTGCCGTGCTGGCCGGCGCGCAGCGCTCAGCGGCGGCGCCCGGCCCACAGTCTGAAAGCCACTCGCCTCGGAAGACGGCCAGATGTCGGCTTTGCCGTTCCAGAAAGGGACATCCGCCGCAGCAACCGCTACGCCGCCGGCGGCACGCTTTCCCGCAGGATCGTTGGCATCTCACATGGTCTGGCAACGACGCCTATTGAGTCAACATTGGTCCTGTCAGGCGCTGTCGCGGACGGTCGAACGGTGTCACGCGTCGAGTGCGGAAGCGAGTGGCGACAGCGCTACTTCGAGGTGAGCGCAGGGCGGCTCCGGCTCGGGGGTGCGGTGGGCCCGGCCGCCGCACCCCCGATCGCGTAACGCGCAGGTCAGCGGGTGCGTCCGCGGGGCTTGAGCGGGGTGCCGGGGAGCTCGGGGGCGGGGAGGCGGTCGCCCGGGTAGCCCTGGACGGCGCCGAAGCGGTCGGCGGCGGCCTGCCACTCGTCGCGGGCCTGGACGATGTCCTCGTGGGTGCGCCCGATGAAGTTCCACCACATGACGATCCGCTCCTCGAACGGCGTGCCGCCGAGCAGCACCAGGCGGGCGTCGGTCCCGCCGGTGTTGGTGAGGGTGAGCGTGCGGCTGCCGGGGGCGACGTAGCCGAGTTCGGCGGGGCGCAGCGGGGTGTCGAGGAGGCGGACCTCGCCGCTGTCGACGAGCAGGCCGTGTTCGAAGGCGGGGTCGACGTCGAGGGTGACGACGGCGTGCGGGCGCAGGGTCAGCTCGGCGCCGAGCAGCGGGGTGAAGGTGGGGACGGGGGAGGTGTCGCCGGCGAGGGTGCCGAGGAAGACCCGTGCCTCGCCGCCGTCCAGGGCGACCGGGGCGGGGGCGTGGTGGCGGAAGTCGCGCCCGGTGTGCCGGTGCTCCTCGGGCAGGGCGACCCACAGCTGCACGCCGTGCAGGACGGTGGTGGCCGGGGTGGAGACCTCGGAGTGGGCGATGCCGCGGCCGGAGGTCATCAGGTTGACCTCGCCGGGCCGGACGTAGGCGTGGACGCCGAGGCTGTCGCGGTGCTCGATCTCGCCGGTGAACAGCCAGCTCACGGTCTGCAGCCCGGTGTGGGGGTGCGGGGCGACGTCCATGCCGCCGGTGCCGGCGACGTCGTCGGGCCCGTAGTGGTCGACGAAGCACCAGGCGCCGATCATGGTGCGGGAGCGCTGCGGGAGGGTGCGGCGCACGGTCATCGCGCGCGGGCCGCCGAGCGGGACGTCCCGGGCGGGCAGGACCTCCACCCGCGGGTCGGCGGCGGGCGTTTCGACGAGGTCGGTCTCGGCGGTGCTCACGGGGGTCCCTCCCAGATGGTGATTAGTTCTATATTCAACTATCATGCCATGGCAGAGTGGCGGGCGACAGTGCGACCAGCCTAAGGATTCCAGGTGAGTGATGTGACGGTGGTTCCGACGGACCGGCGGGTGTTCATCGACAAGCAGAGCCCCCAGGCGTACAAGGCGCTGCTCGCCGCCGCCGAGGCGGCGCGCGAGGTCGCGGCCGAGGCCGGGCTGGACCGCCGGCTGATCGAGCTGGTCAACCTCCGGGTGTCGCAGATCAACGGCTGCGCCTACTGCCTGCACGTGCACACCAGGGCCGCGATCCGCGAGGGCGAGACCGCCCAGCGCCTCGGCGTGCTCGCGGCCTGGCGCGACACCGAGGTGTTCGCCGACCGGGAGCGGGCCGCGCTCGGGCTGGCCGAAGCGACCACCTCCCCGGCGGACGCGGCACTCCAGGAGGCCGCGTACGGTGTGGCGCGCGAGGTGCTGAGCGACGAGGAGATCTCCGCGGTGGTCTGGGTCTCGATCGCCATCAACTCCTTCAACCGGGTGTCCATCCTGAGCAAGCACCCGGTCCGCCCGGCCCCGGCCCGGTAGGCGCGACCGCAGGAGGGTCTCCGCCTTCCGGCGGAGGCCCTCCGTTGGCGGGTGTACGACCGGCTCCTTCCGGCGGGGGATGACCGACCGTCAGCGCTGCGGCGAGGCTGGGCGTCGAGGGCGAGGGAGTGCTCGCCGACGGCGAAGGTGGGGTCGCATGGCACGTCGTACGTTTGTCTCCGCGCTGGTGGGGGCGGTCTGTCTGGCACTGGCCGGGCCGCTGGTCCCGGCGGGTGCGGCCGAGGCCGCCGACGGACGGCCGGGCCCCGGCGACCCGCGGGCGGCGGCTCTGCGGGCGCTGACCGACGCCGGCGCCGTCGGGGCGATCGCGGAGGTCCGGGACGGGAACGGCGCCTGGCGCGGGGCGTCCGGCGTCTCCGACCTGGCCACCGGCGCACCGCTGCGCACGGACGGGCGGTTCCGGGTCGGCAGCGTCACCAAGGTGTTCATCGCCACCACGGTGCTGCAACTGGTCGGGGAGGGGCGGATCGGCCTGGACGACCCGGTCGAGCGGCACCTGCCCGGGCTGGTCCCGAACGGCGACCGCATCACCGTCCGTCAGCTGCTCAGCCACCGCTCCGGACTCTGGGACCCCACCAACGAGAAGGGCGGGGTCTTCCCCGACTGGGCCGACCCGGCGGTCGTCCGGAACTGGCTGGACCAGGGCGGCCTGACCCGGCACATCACCCCGGCCCGGGTGGTGGCCTCCTCGGCGGCGCACGCGCCCAAGTTCCCGCCGGGCACCGGGTACGGCTACTCCAACGTCAACTACACCCTGCTCGGCATGATCATCGAAAAGGTGACCGGGCGCGGCTACGCCCAGGAGGCCACCGCGCGCATCCTGCGCCCGCTCGGCCTGACCGGCACGTACTTCCCGGGTACGGCCACCGGCATCCGGGGCCCGCACGCGCACGGCTACTGGACGTTGTCCGAGGGCCCCGGCCCGGAGGACCGCAGCGACCGGGACGTGACGGTGGCGAGCGTCACCTGGGCGAACTCGGCAGGGGAGGTGATCTCCACCCTGAGTGACCTGAACCGCTTCGAGAAGGCCCTGCTGGGCGGCCGGCTGCTGCCGTCGGCGCTGCTGAAGGAGATGACCACGACGACCCCGATCGTGATCGAGGGCATGCCGACCGGGCTGGGCTACGGGCTCGGGCTGGCCGGCTGGCAGCTCTCCTGCGGTCCGGTCTACGGGCACGACGGCTCGGTGCCCGGGTACAGCACCCAGCTGTGGAGCTCGGGCGACCGGCAGGTGTCGCTGTCCGTCACTCCGCGCGGCGACCAGGCGCAGGCCGTCGCGCAGATGCAGGCGGAGGCCGGCTTCCTGGAGCAGGCCTTCTGCGGGACGGGCACCGGGACGGGGACGGGGGCGGGGACGGGGAAGGCGGCAGGCCCGGCGGCGCAGGGCCCGACGGTGCAGGGGCCGGCCGCCATGGCGCCGAGGCTGGGCTGACCGCCTGCCGCGGCGCGGTTCCACCGCTCCGGCTCGTCCGCGCGGGTCCTCGACCGTGCGGGCGGGCCGGAGCGGTGCCGTTTCCGCCGTCGGGAGGCCCACGGCCCGGGGCCGGGCGTCCGTCGCCCGGCGCTCGTCGTCCGGTACTCGTCGACCGGGGCTCCCGCGCTTCAGGCCGCGCTGCGCCGCTCGGCCAGGTAGTCGTGGACGGGTACGGCGGGGGCGAGGGTGAGGTCGGTGAGGATGTGGCTGGCCGAGACGACCTCCAGGACCGGCAGGTCCGCCAGTGGCGCCATGACGTGCGCGGAGAGCTGCAGCCGGGCGGGGCCGGTCCAGGCCTCCTTGACGGTGACGTCGGTGATCCGGGTGCGGACCAGGTCGCAGACCCGCAGGCCGCCGGTGTAGTCGGGGACGATCTTCACCCCGTACGTGGGCACGGTGATCTGCTCGCGCGCCTCGGCCGGGTCCAACGGCTGCCACTTGTAGGCCATGGTCGCGGTGGCGACCCGCTGGTTGCCGTGGTCGAGGGTGCCGACCAGGGCGCCGGCCTCGGTGAAGAGGCGGGGGCTGCCCATCACCTTGGGGTAGGCGCTCAGCTCCCGGCCCGCGGCGGTGGCGGCGAAGTTGTCGAGGTACATGGCGTGCAGGTACTCGCCCTCCTCGTCCCCGTAGCGGACCGGGACGACCTGCCCGGCCTCGACGTACGGGCCGAAGCCGTCGACCTCGCCCATCTTCATGACCTCGAAGCGGACCAGCGGCTCGTCGATCTCCAGTGGTTCGGGGACGACCGTGCGCAGCGCCTCCGGGTCGGTCCGGTAGACGACGTTCAGGTACTCCCGGTCGGTGAAGCGGGTGACGCGGGGCGGGTAGACGGGGGCGGTGAGCGGGGTGGTGGCGTGACGGACGACCTGGTCGGGGCGCATCGGGGGCTCCTTCTCGGTGGTGGGTTGCTCGGTCTCCTCAAACGGATACCATGTGTATCGGATACACCATGCATCCGATGGGAGTGGCTGCGCAAGCGGGCGGAAGCCCCGCGCGCCACCACCCCTCGGAACGCAGCACGACCAAGGAAGTGATCTCGATGCCGTTCACCGTTCCCAACCCCGCCGGGCGCCCCGTCGCCGTCGTCGGAGCCGGCACCCTCGGGCGCCGCATCGCCCTGATGTTCGCCACCGGTGGCGGGGAGGTCCGGATCTACGACCCCTCGGCCGAGCAGCTCGCGGCCGCCCGCGGCTACGTCGAGGAGCACCTGCCCGCTGTCGCCGCCGAGGTCGACGGGGGAGTACCCGGTAGCGTCGCCGTCGGCGGTGACCTCGCCGAGGCGCTGCGCGGCGCCTGGCTGGTGATCGAGGCGGTGCCCGAGCGCCCGGAGCTCAAGGAGCGGGTCTTCGCCGACCTCGACCGTACCGCCGACCCGGACGCGATCCTCGGCAGCAACTCCTCGTCCTACCCGACCAGCCGCTTCGTCGACTGCGTGCGGGAGCCGGAGCGCCTGGTCAACGTCCACTTCTACATGCCGCCCACCCAGAACGCGGTGGACGTGATGTCCAGCGGCCGCACCGACCGGGCCGTCATCGACCTGCTGCTGGCCGAACTCCCGCGCCACGGACTGTTCCCGTTCGAGGCGCGCAAGGAGAGCACCGGCTTCATCTTCAACCGCATCTGGGCGGCCATCAAGCGCGAGTCCCTCGCGGTGGTCGCCGAGGGCGTCGCCACCGCCGAGGAGGTGGACGCCATGTGGTCCGTCAACACCGGCCTGCGCGGCGGCCCGTTCCGCGCGATGGACCAGGTCGGCCTGGACGTCGTCCTCGACATCGAGGAGCACTACGCCGCCGAGCGTCCCGGCCTTCCCACCGGCCCGCGCGAACTGCTGGAGGAGTACGTCGGGGACGGCCGGCTCGGCGTCAAGGCCGGGCGCGGCTTCTACGACTACGGCACGGGAGGCGGCGCCGCGGCCGCCTGACACGGCGCCGGCCGGCCCGGGTGCCCGCCGACGGGCAGGTGACCGCCCGTCGGCGGGTGCGCGGGGAAAACCGGTGGCACCGGCCTCCGTCGGCCGTGAGAATGCACCGGTGATCCCCTCGCCGCTGTCCCCTGCCCAGGATCCCCGTGCCTGGTCCGTCGCCCCGGACTATCCGGGGATGCAGGACCTGGTCGCCGGTCTGGAGGTGCCCGCCGGAGCCGCGATGGGCGTCATGGGCGCGCTGGAGACCTCCAGGGAGCTCATCCGGCACTCCTACTACCGGTACGAGTTCGCCACCGTCGCCGTCACCCACGCGCTGTTCGCCCTGGAACAGGTCCTCGTCGAACGACTGGCCGTCGAGGAGCCGCTCCGGGAGCTGATCGGACGGGCCGCCGCCGAAGGGCTCCTCGGGCCCGGGTTCGTCACCGAGATCGAGGAAAGCCTGCGACTGCGCGACAAGCTCGCGCGGGGCGCCGTGACGACCGGCGCCGTGCCCCCGGAGCGGGCCGTCCAGCTGGTGCGCCCGGTCTTCGACGCCGTGTCCGCGCTCCTCCGCCCGCCCGTGGCGGCGGACGCGACCGGCGGGGCCACGGACGAGGAGTCGGCCCGGGCGCGGCTCGACCGGCTGTGGGAGGAGCACCGGCGGGCGCCGTTCCCCAGGAGCTTCCTCGGGGTGGACATCGCGGGGGTGTGCCTGATCCTCCTGGAGGACGCCGTCGCCTCCGCCGTGCTCCGGGAACAGGGCGGCGGATTCGACCACCGCAGCATCTCCGACCTCTGGCACCGCATCGCCGACCTCGACAAGGTCGTGCCCCTGATCGACGAGCAGTACTGCCGCGAGTACTTCGCCAGGCTCCGGACGGTGGCCGGGCTGGTGGCCGCGTCCCAACTCCCGCCCGCGACCTGACCCGCGTCCCGAGGTCGCGGCCCGGCACAGCGACCCGCCCGTAGACTGGGCCGGGGCCGCCCGGCGGCACCGACGAGCGAAGAACGAGAGCCGAGGACCGCAGTCCGTGCCCAAGTCACCCACGAAGCGGCGCCCGCTGACCGTCGCCGCCCTGAACGACAGCGCCCTCGCCCTGTTCACCGAACACGGCTTCCACGCCACCTCGATCCGCGACATCGTCGCCCGAGCCGGGCTGACGCGAGGCGCGTTCTACTCCAACTATCCGGACAAGGAACAGCTGTTCCTCGCCCTCTACGACCAGCAGATCGACAAGCTGCTCGCCGACCTGCGGTCCGCCTTCGTCGGCACCGTGCCGGGCCGGGACCTCCCGTCCCGGCTGCTGCGCGAACTGGCCCAACGGCGGCAGGAGGACGAGGGCTGGTTCCTGCTCTCCATGGAGTTCACCCTGCACGCGGCCCGCCACCCGGAGGTCGCCCGCGGCCTCGCCGAGCACGAGGCCCGGCTGATCGACGGGCTGGTGGGGCTGATCGAGGAGGCCACGGAGCCCACCTCGCGGGTCCGTCCGCGCGACCTCGCCCGGCTGCTGGTCATCCTGCACGAGGGCGCCACCGCGATGCGGCTGACCGAGGAGGCCCGCGGCGAGCTCGCCGAGTTCCCGGAGGAGCTCCTCCACCAGGTCGTGGACGGGCTGTTCCACGCCGGCGCCCGCTGAGCGGACCGCGTCCGGGACGCCGGAGTTCCGCTCGGCGGCCCGACTGCGTACGGTGATGCCACGCATCATCCGCATCGGAAAGGGGCACGCGTGGCGGCGGGGACGAAAGACGGCGCGGGGACGGTGCTGACCACCGAGGCCGCCCGGGCCGTCCTGGCCAAGGGCTTCGCCGACGGCCTGACCGAGATCCGCGCCGTGCTGGCCCCGGACAACACCCGGTCGGCGGCCGTCTGCCGGCGCCTGGGGATGACGGGCACCGGGCCGACCGACCGGTGGTACGGCCGACAGCTCGCGGATTTCCGCATCGGCCCGGACCGGGCGGCGCAGGCATGACGGACATGGTGGGTACGACGGAAGCGGTGGGTGCTACGGACATGGTGGGTACGACGGACATGGTGGGTGCGACGGACATGGCGGGTGCGACGGACATGCTGGGGCCGGCCGATGTGACGCTCAACCTCTGGCGTCGGCCGCTCGACGAGGTACCGGCCGAGGTGTGGGACCGCACCGAGCTGACCGTGCTCATCCTCGCCGATACCGGCATCAGTGAACTCCCGTCCGGTATCGGTCGGTTGAGTTCTCTGCGGACCCTCGACCTCGGGCACAACCGGCTCACCGCGCTGCCCGCCGAGCTCTGCGACCTCACCGGCCTCCGGGACTTCCTCTACCTGCACGACAACGCGCTGACCGCCCTGCCCGAGGCGCTCGGACGGCTCACCTCGCTGCGCTACCTCAACGTCGGCGAGAACCAACTCAACGAACTCCCTTCCACTATTGGCGACTTGGCCTCGCTGATCGAGCTGCGCGCGCAGCACAACCGGCTCACCGCTCTGCCGGAGGCGATCGGCGAACTCGGCGAACTGCGCGAACTCTGGCTGCGCGGGAACGAGTTGACCGATCTGCCGGATTCGGTCGGTCGGCTCGCCGGGCTGCGCGAGCTGGAGCTCCGGGAGAACGCCCTCACCGAACTGCCCGCCGCGCTCGCCGGGCTCCCGCAGCTGCGCCGCCTCGACCTGCGCGGCAACCGGATCACCGAACTGCCCGACTGGCTGACCGATCCGGGCGCGCTGCCCGCGCTGGAGAAGCTGGACCTGCGGTGGAACGAGGTGCGGCCGCCGGGCCGGCTGCTGGCGGCGCTGGCCGCGCGCGGGTGCGTGACGCTCTTCTGAACCGCCGGGCTCCGGCCCGGGAGAAAAGATCACCGCCGACAGTGCGGAGCTGCTACCGTGGAACGCATGAAGCGCGCTGCACTCGCCACGACGACGCCGGAGAGAGTCCCGGCGCGCTGACTGCT
Source organism: Kitasatospora sp. NPDC127067 (assembly GCF_042724755.1). NCBI lineage: Bacteria > Bacillati > Actinomycetota > Actinomycetes > Kitasatosporales > Streptomycetaceae > Kitasatospora > Kitasatospora sp. NPDC127067. The sequence goes on from NZ_JBHXEM010000009.1 coordinate 9,026, forward strand.
GACCCAGTTCGAAGCCCCGGGGCGAGTGCCCCGGGGCTTCGCCGTTCCCGGACCCACTCGCCCGCCCACCCGAGTGGAGACCACCGCCATGAACGGCCGCCCCCCGCACGACCACGACCTGCACGACCACGACCTGCACGACCGCCCGATGCGCGACCACCGCAAGCTCGGCCGCGAACTCGACCTGTTCGACACCGACCCGCTGATGGGCTCCGGCCTGCCGTACTGGCTCCCCGACGGCGCCGCGATCCGGCACTCCCTGGAGGAGTTCATCCGCGGCCGCGAGCGCCGGGCCGGCTACCGCCACGTCTACTCCCCGGTGCTCGGCAAACGCGAGCTGTACGAGATCTCCGGCCACTGGGCGCACTACCGCGAGGACATGTTCCCGCCCATGGAACTGGGCGCCGAGGAGATGGTGCTGCGCCCCAGCCTCTGTCCGCACCACGCGCTGATCTACCGCTCACGCTCCCACAGCTACCGGGAACTGCCGCTGCGCATGGCGGAGTTGGGCGGCATGTACCGCTCCGAGCTGTCCGGGGTGCTGGGCGGGCTGACCAGGGTCCGGGCGATCCAGCTGAACGACGCCCACATCTTCTGCACCCCGGAGCAGGCGGCCGACGAGGCCGTCGCCGCACTGGAGCTGATCCGCGAGGCGCACCGGGCACTGGGCGTCGTCCCGGTCCGCTACCGGCTCTCGCTGCCCGGCGCGGGCGGCAAGTACGTGGCGGACCCGGCGCTCTGGGAGCGCGCCGTCGCACTGCTCACCGAGGTGCTGGAGCGCTCCGGGGTGCCGTTCGAGGCGGCGGAGGGCGAGGCGGCGTTCTACGGGCCCAAGATCGACGTGCAGATCGCCGACGGCGCCGGCCGTGAGTTCACCCTCTCCACCGTGCAGATCGACTTCCACCAGCCGGAGCGGTTCAACCTGCACTACATCGGCGCGGACGGCGCCAAGCACCGCCCGGTGATGGTGCACCGCAGCGTGATCGGCAGCGTCGAGCGGGTGGTCGCCCACCTGATCGAGCTGTACGGCGGCGCGTTCCCGGCCTGGCTCGCGCCCGTCCAGGTGATGCTGTTGCCCGTCTCCGAGGCCGAACTGCCGCAGGCCGAACGGTTCCGGCAGCGCTGCCTGGACCTCGGCCTGCGCGCCGAGGTCGCCGGGCCCGAGCACGGAACCCTGGGCGCCCGGATCCGCGAGGCCCGGCTGGTGCCGTACCAGGCGGTGATCGGGGCGAAGGAGGCCGTGGACGACCGGGTCGCGCTGCGGCTGCGGGACGGCCGACGGCTGGAGCCGCTGCCGGCCGAGGAGGCGTGGGCGCGGATCGGCGCGCTGGTGGCGGCGTGCGACGCGGAACTGTGGGCGGAGGACGCCTCCCGGCGGCCGTAGGGCCCGGCCCCGGACGCCCGCCCGCGGGGCCTCGGTGGGGCCGTCCGTGGCATACGTACGACTAGTGCGGTGTGCGGTGTGTCGGTCGGGCCGAGGGCGGCGGCCGCCCGTCGAATGGGCCGGGCGGCCGAGTCCGCGGCCGCCGCTGTCCCCACCCGTACGGAGGTACTCCCGATGCGCGTCCCACACGGCTTCGCCGTTCCCGCTCTGGCCGGCTGTCTCGCCCTCGCCGGAGCGGTGGCCGCCACCCCGGCAGGCTCGGCCGAGCTCCGCCCGCTGCCCAGCCCCGCCGTCCAGTACTGTGCCGCGGTGCTCGGGCACGTCCCGGGCGCCGACGCCGCCTCGCAGGCTCTCGGGCGGGCCTGCTCCTCGGACTTCCGGGCCGATCAACTCGCGCAGGCCGGAGGAGGATTCGAGGCCTACGGGCCGGCGGGCCACCCGTCGCTGCCGATGGAGTAGGCCCGGTCGGGGCGGTCCGCCGGCCGACCGCGCCGCACGAGGCGCAAGCCCCGTGCGGCGGGGGCCGGTCAGTAGGACTGGAGCTCGATCACCTGGCCGTCCGGGTCGCGCAGATGGGCGCTGCACAGGGTGGGGCCCCACTCCGGGCGGTCGGTCGGCGGGGTGACGGGGGTGCCGCCGTGGCGCAGGCAGAGGCCGAGTGCGCCGTCCACGTCGTCCACCCGGAGGACCAGCATCGCGGTGTCCTGCGAGGGTGCGGCGGGGTGGGCGGGGAGCTCGGCGACGCCGAGGGCCGCGGCCATCGCGGATCGGTCGAAGAGGGCCAGGCAGGTGCGGTCGGCGAGGTCCCAGTTGGCGTACGGGCCCTCGGGCGCGCCCTTGGCCAGGGGTGGAGAGAGCGGCTGCGCGGGGGTGGTGCGGGGGCGGTTCCGGCGGTTCCCGAATTGATGGGTGGCACCCACTATAGGGAGAGACCCTAGACTGCCGCCATGGCCTCCGAGAACCCGCACCCCGCCTCCGAACTCCCCCCGACCCTGCTGGACCTCAGCACCTACCTGCTCTCCCGGATCGGCAAGGCGGCGCGCGGCCGGCTCGCCGAGCGGCTGGCCGAACGTGGCCTGCGGCTCTGGGACATGGCGGTGCTGGCCGCACTCGCCGACTTCGGCCCGCAGGCCCAGCGGGACCTGGTGCGGCGGCTGGCCATCGACCCGAGCGACCTGGCCAAGGTCGCCGACCGGCTCGCCGCCGCCGGGTACGTCGAACGCGCCAGGGACCAGGCCGACCGGCGGAGGGTCTCGGTCTCGGTCACCGATGCCGGACGGGCGCTGCTCGCCGACCTGGAGGCGCAGGCGCGGGCGGTGCAGGACGCCGTGCTCGCGCCGCTGGACGCGGGGGAGCGGCAGGTGCTGCAGGAACTGCTGCTGCGGGTGCACCACGGGACGGGGGAGTGGCGCGGCGGCCTGTGACCGTGGGGCGGGTGTGGGGTCGGCCGCGTGGGGTCGGTCGCGTCGGGCCGGTCGCGTCGGGCCGGTCGCGTCGGGGCGTCCGCTTCAGGCCGTTCGTGTCAGGCCGAGGGTTGCCCCGGGCGGCGGGCGCCGGCGAACTCGCCCGCCCAGCGCGGCACGTCGAGCACGTTCTCGACCCGGGCGACCAGGGTGCCCGTCCGCTCGGCGTGGATCATCGCGCCCTCGCCGACGTGGATCCCGACGTGGTGCAGGGGGGCGTCGGGGCGGGAGAAGAACAGCAGGTCGCCCGGGGCGAGCGCGTCGCGTTCCACCGGGGCACCGAGGTTGAACTGCGCGACGGTGTAGTGCCCGAGCTCGACGGTGCCGTGGCTGGCCCGGTACCAGCAGTAGAGCGAGAGGCCGCTGCAGTCGAAGCCGACCGTCCTCTCGCCCATGCACACGCCGTTCAGCCAGCCGTTCTCCTCGTCGCAGAAACCGAGGCTCGCGCCCAGCCGGTCGCCGCCGCCCCAGGCGTACGGCACGCCGAGCTGGCTCGCGGCCACGTCGGCGACCCGGCGGCCCAGCGCGGCCGCGGGCAGCGACCGGGCCGTCCCGGGCGGGGCGTCGGACGCGGCCTGGGCGGCCGGGCCGAGCGCCGGGACGAGACCCGCCCCGAGCGCGAGGCCGAGCATGCGGCGCCGACGGACGCCGGAGGTCTGGTCACGGTCGGACGGTTGGGGCTCCATGGCGGTGCCTCCCGGTGCTGGAGGTGGCTGGGCGCCCGGGGCGTGGTGCCCGGGCAGGCACCCACCAGGATTCCGCTGCGGCGGGCCGGTCCGCCATCACCCGCAACGGTGAATCGCCGACGCAAGAGCCCCGAAACGGAGGGGGGTTCGCGGGTAAATGGTTTGACGGTCGTTCAGGAGACGCCAACGATGGGCGCGAACGTTCGGTCGGGATCGTCGGAGGACCACATGAGCAGAGCCGTCAAGCTGATCCGCTCCACGCGGCTGACCGGGGCAGTGGACTACGCCTACGCGGCGGAGGTCGACGCCCCGGCCCGCTCGCTCTGGCTGGCCGGGGCCTGCCCGCTGGACGAGGAGGGCCGGACGGTCGCCGTGGGCGACTTCGAGGGCCAGGCCCACCAGGTGATGCGGAACCTGATAGCCGTGCTGGAGGACAACGGCGCGGCCCTCACCGACATCGCCCGGACGACCGTGTACGTGGCCTCCGGCGACCAGGCCGACCTGGTGAAGGTGTGGAACGTCTACCGCGCCTACATGGGGGAGCACGACGCCCCGAGCACCCTGCTCGGCGTCACGGTGCTCGGGTACGACGAACAGCTCGTGGAGGTGGAGGCCGTGGCCGTGCTGCCCTCCGGGCCCGACGCTTCCTGACCTGACCTGACCTGACCTGACCTGGCCCGGCCCGGCCCGGCCCGGCCCGGCCTGACCTGGCTTGGAGTGAGCTGACCTGACTGGCGCGACCCGACCCGGCCGGGGCGGGCCCGTCGGCTCAGGCCGTCGGCCCGCCCCGGCCGGTCAACCGGTCATCAGCGCACGCTGAGCTTCACCGTGGCGCTCCGGCCGGTGTAGAACTTGTGGATCTGCTCACGCGTCCCGGAGCCGCAGGCCTGCACCTCCTCCGGGTAGCTCTTGCTGTCGGCGGCGATCGTGACCGTCGCGCACATCCCGTCGGCCCGGGTGTCCTCCACCCACCCGTCGACGTACAGCGACTCGACTCCCTCGACCTTCTTGCACTTCAGGGTCCAGGTGGCCTCCGCACCGTCGATCTTGGGCGAGTCGCTGTGCGGGCAGGTCGCCGCGGTGGCCGGGGTCGCGGTCACCACCACCGTCCCGCCGACCAGCGCGAGGACGGCGAGGACGGCGCGGAGGGACAGGGCCAGTCGCATGATGGGTCTCCTGGTGTGGGTGCGGGCGTCGACGGAGGTGCCGCCGCGGAGGGTTTCTGCCGCACACGAAGCAGATCGATTCCGCGGGGCGGCGCAATGCGCTCGTGTGGGTGACGCCGGGTTCGACGTGCTGCGGTGCGCGCAGAGCCCGTTGGGGCGTCAATCCCGGTTGACGGCTGGCGGGCTCAGCGAGCCGTGGCTGCAAGGAAGTTGGCCGCTCCACCCCTACCCTTGGGCCATGAAGCAGCACATCCTCACGCTGGTCCTCGGGGGCCTTCTGCTGGGCATCGTCGCGTTCGGCGCCGGCTGGTACGCGGCGGACTCCCGGCAGACCGCTCCGGCACCGACCTACATCACGGTCACGCCGGAGCCGGTCCCCGTCGGCGCGGTCTCACCCCCGGCCGCCGGCCGGTAGCCAGTGGCCGGCGGCGCGGCCGGTGGCTACTGCCTGACCGCCCAGAACCGGTCGGCCATGTTGTCGTACGCGACCGACGCGGACAGCGACACCGCCGGCTCCTTCCAGAGCATCTGCCACTGGCCGTCGCCCGGGTCGTTGTCCACGATCACCTCCAGCCCGCGCGCCGTGTTCACCCAGCTGCTTGCCTGGTCGCGGAACCCGTAGTCGGTGAAGTACACGGCGGCGTCCTCGTGGAAGAGGTTGAACTGGAGCCGGCGGCCGCCCCAGTTCCTGTCGGCGTAGAAGCAGTAGTAGGACGGCTCGGTGGCCGGGGTGGGGCAGTTCTTCCAGTCCGGGCTCCGGACGGTGCGGCGGCGGTGGTCGCCGCTCCACGGCGGTGCCTGCGCCTGCCCGGGCAGCGGGAGCACCATCACCGCGCCGTCGGGGTAGGTGATCTCGTTGGCGGCGGTCTGCTTGCCGCCCTTGCCCGCGGCGAGCTGGGCGTCCACCGACCGCTGGAGTGCGTCGCGGTCGCCGTCGCCGAGTGCGGTGATGATGGCTCTCCGGTCCCCGGCCGGGCTGTGCGCGGCGGCGGCCTGCGCCCCGAGGGGCGCGGCCAGGAGCACGAGGGCCCCGGCTGTGCGGACGAGGAGTCGGCGGAGTCGAGAGTGCGTCATATGCCAAACGTAGCCGTGCACATACCGCCGGTAACCTTGCTCTCTCGATCAGACGGCGCGTACGCGGCAACGGCGCGCCGGTGCGTACGCGCCCCCCTGATCGGGCGAACCTACGACTCGCGGGCGTCCTCGCCGATCCGACCGGAGTCGCGGGCCCGGTCGGCGGGGCCCGGCACCAGGGGCGCGACGACGTGCTGGGCCGGGTGGGAGCCCTCGTCGTCGTTGTCGTCGTCCGAGTTCACCGAGGCGGTGACCGAACCCGTCGCCGAGGAGGCCAGGCCGAGGATCAGGAAGAGGACGAGCAGGCCGCGCCCGGCGCCGCCCAGGACCAGCGGGCGGGTGGCCGAGGCCGGCCCGGCCGGCTCACTGCCCGGCTCGTCGCCGAACAGGCGCTTGGGGTAGGCGGACGAGACCATCACCAGGTAGGAGATGAAACGCATCCGGTAGCGCAGGATCGCGGTCGTCGCCTCGTACAGCGGCTGCGGCATCCGGCCGAGGACCAGCACCACCAGCCAGAGGACGAACGACACCGTCCACCAGCCCGCGTACGCCAGGCCCTGCACGATCGCGGCCGGGATGACGAGGAAGATACGGAACAGCACGGCGAGCCGGTTCAGCTCACCCGGCCGCAGCCCGACCTGCGCCGGATAGTCGGGGACCTCGAACCGGAACGGCGGATAGCGGTCCACGGTGAGCATCATGTACGCGGTGACGCGGGTGTCGTACGGGATGAACACCGTGAGGTAGTCCGCCACGAAACCGGGCAGCCGGCCGAGCACCAGCGCACCGAACCAGCCGACGACGGTGACCAGGAACGCCACCACCGACAGCACCCACACCACCACGAACTGGGGGATCAGCAGCAGCGCGCGCAGCAGCACCGTCCAGCGGTTCTGCGGACCGGGCGCCGGCATGTCCAGCACCGGGAGCCACTCGCGGCTGACGGGGGCGGGGGGAGCCTGCCACATCCGGGCCTCCACGGTCTCGGGACGACGGGACCCGGCGGTCGGGCGCGGCCGGGTGCCCTCCGAAGATCGCAGCAACCCGCCCGTCCCGCGCGTCACGCTGCGCCGGACGGGCCAGTCGGCCGGTGCGGCCCGGCGTGGCGCGGCCCGAGGGGCAAGGTGGGGGCTGCCGCCCGCCGGTGGCGCCGTGCGCGTGGCGCGCGGTCAGGCGATCTTCGCGCAGAGCGGTTCGGCCGAGCCGTGCTCGAAGGTCAGCGTCCGGTAGCCGGTCGCGCTGATGTCGATGGTGTAGACGCCGTCGACGGTGTAGAGGTCGCGGGGCAGGTTGCCGGCGCCGGCGCCGACGCCGAGCAGGATCGGGCCGCGGGCGTGCCAGGTCTGGGAGGTGTCGGGGCGGTAGTCGACGACGGACCGGCCGCCGGCGTCCGCGTCGTACGAGGCGCCGGTGGTCGTGTTGGTGAGCCGCAGGACGAGCGCGCCCCGGTAGGCGGCGCGGCGCACGGTGGTGCCGTCGGGGGCGAACTCCAGGACCCGCCGCTGCACCTCGTCGACGACGGCCTCCATGTGCACGGGGAAGTCGCAGCGGGAGCCGGCCGGGAGGTCGAACACCGGCGAGGGCCACGGCTCCCACCCGCCCCGACCGGTGACGGCCCCGGCGGGATCGGTGGGGTCGGCGGCGGCGGAGGTGATGACGGGAGCGGAGGAGCCGGACGGGCCGGACGCGTTGCCGGCGGCGCCGGCCGCCGGGCCGGTCAGGGTGACGGTGATGGCGGCTGCCAGCGCGGTGGACGCGGCGTTGAACAGGATTCGTCGCATGATCGGTCCTTCTGGTGAGGTGCCGGGCGTTCGGGGGCCCAGCCTGGCAGGGACCCCTGACCGGATTCTCACCACGAGCCCCGGGCAGCCGCCCGCGCTGCGCCCGCGCGGGGGCGACCCGCGGACCTGACCGCGCCCGGATCGCCGGTCACGGCCGGCCGTCGGCAGGCACCGTGAGGAGATCGTGGCCTGCGCGCGCCTCCTCGTCGGGCCGCCCGGGCCCTAAGGTGGCCCGCCATGGAGTTTCGACTGCTCGGTTCGTTCGAGGCCGGCCACGAGGGTGAACCCGTCCTGGCCGGCAGCCGCCGTCAGGAGCGGTGCCTGCTGGCCGTCCTCCTGCTGGAGGACGGCCGGGTCGTCACCACCGACCGGCTGATCGACCTGCTCTGGAGCGGCAACCCGCCCGGCTCGGCGCGCGGCACCGTCCACACGTACGTCGGGCGGCTGCGGGCCCGGCTGCGCCCGTACGGGGTGGTGATCGAGACCCGGCACGACGGGTACGCCCTCGTCCCCGGCCAACACGGCGTCGACGTACGGGAGTTCCTCGACCTGACCGCCCGGGCGGCCGCCACCGGCGACCCCGGCGAACGGCTGCGCTGCCACGACCGGGCGCTCGCGCTGTGGCGCGGGCCGCTGCTCGCGGACGTCGTCGACGAGGCGCTGCGCGGGCGGCTCGGGCGCCGGCTGGCCGAGCTGCGACTGTCCGCCCTGGAGCAGCGGGCCGAGATCCTGCTCGCCATGGGCCGGCACGAGCAGGTGCTCGCCGATCTGGCTGCGCCCTCCTTGGGCGCACCGTTGTCGGCCGTACCCTCTTCGGTCGTACCTTCTTCGGTCGCGCCCTCGGCCGGGGCGCCCGCCACCGATGGGCCGCCCACAGCTGACGGCTCCGTGCCCGACGGCTCCGCGCTCGCCGGGCCCCCGTCCGGCTTCCCCGCCGACGACCTGCTGTCCCGCGAGCGCCTCGTCCTCGCCCTGATGACCGCCCTCTACCGGGCCGGCCGGCAGGTCGAGGCGCTGGCACTCTACCGTCGCACCCGGCGCGTGCTGGTGGACGGCGTCGGAGTGGAGCCAGGGGCCGAACTCGCCGCCCTGCACGACCGCATCCTGCGGGCCGACCCCCGGCTGGACCGCCCTCCGGCGCCGCTGTACGCGGTGCGGGTCGGCGATCAGTGGCTGCCGTGGAGCGCGGGCGGCCATCCGGCGCTGGAGTTCTGCAACACCTACGCCGGCTGGGGCGCCGATCCGACCGGCGTGCCGACCCCCGGGTCGGACTGGCTGCGCGGCTACCCCACGCTCGCGGTCTGGGCCGGCCACCACGACCTCGCCGACGGACCGGTCGTCGAGGCCCTGCTCCGTCGGGCGGCGGAGCAGCCGACGGAGGCCGCCGGCGTGCTCGCCGACGCCCGCGCGTTCCGGTCGGCCCTCCACGCGTGCCTGACCGACCCGCAGGACGGCGCCGCCTTCGGGGCGGTGGCGACCGTGGTGCAGGAGGCCGGGCGGTCGGCGGTCCTCACCCGGGGCGAGGACGGCCTGGCGCACTGGCGACTGCCACCGTCGGCCGGCCTGCGACTGCCGCTGTACGCCGCCGCCCGCGCGGCCGGCGAACTGCTCGCCGACCCGCGCCGGTTCACCGTCCGCCGCTGCCCCAGCACCGGCTGCGGCTGGCTCTTCCTGGACGCGAGCGGCCGGCGTCGCTGGTGCAGCCTGGCGACCTGTGGGACCCGTCCGGCCTCCTGAGTCGCGCGGGCCGATCCGCGGTCCGGTCCGGACTCTCCAACGCCTTGACGAACCCATGACACTGGCGGACCATCAAGCTGGCGCGCGCCGCACCTCCTCCACAGTTCCGCCCCCACGGACCCCACAGGAGGACAGTCATGCGACTGCCCCGCCGAGGGAAGCCCGCCGCAGCCACCGCCGTGCTGCTGGCACTCGCCCTCGCCACCCCGCTCACCGCCCGGGCCGCCCCCGACCGCCCGCTGACGCCCGCGCCCGTCACGGGTTTCGGCATCGACACCGGTATCGACACCGGCATCGGCACCGGCCTCGGCAGCGACACCGCACGGCAGTATCGACTCGACGGTCCCCGCACCGTCGCCGAACGCACCGCCGTCGCCGCCACCGGCGTCTCCGTCGACGCCGTCCTGCCCGAAGCGGTGGTGGTCACCGCCACCCCCGCCGAAGCCGCCCGGCTGCGGGCGCTCGGCTGGTCGCCCGTCGCACTGCCCGGCCCCCGCTACGCCGCCGAACCCGGCGACGAAGGCCTGGCCGGCCCGCTGTACGACTTCCCGCAGGTCGACTCCGGCTACCACAACTACGCCGAGGCCACCGCCGACATCGACGCGGTGGTCGCCGCCCACCCGGACATCATGAGCAAGCGCGTCATCGGCACTTCCTACGAGGGCCGCCCGATCGTCGCGGTGAAGATCAGCGACAACGTCGGCACCGACGAGAACGAACCCGAGGTGCTGTTCACCGCCCACCAGCACGCCCGCGAACACCTCACCGTCGAGATGGCGCTCTACCTGCTGCACGAGTTCGGCGACAAGTACGCCACCGACAGCCGCATCGCCAACGCCGTCAACAGCCGCGAGATCTGGGTGATCCCCGACCTCAACCCGGACGGCGGCGAGTACGACATCGCCACCGGCCGCTACCGCAGCTGGCGCAAGGACCGCCAGCCCAACAGCGGCAGCAACAGCGTCGGCACCGACCTCAACCGCAACTGGAACTACAAGTGGGGCTGCTGCGGCGGCTCCTCCGGCTCCACCTCCAACGAGACGTACCGGGGCAGCGCACCGGAGTCCGCCAAGGAGACCAAGGTCGTCGCCGACTTCGTCCGCAGCCGGGTCGTCGACGGCAAGCAGCAGATCACCGCCGCCATCGACTTCCACACCTACAGCGAACTGGTCCTCTGGCCGTTCGGCTGGACCACCGCCGAAACCGCCACCGGCATGACCGCCGACGAGTACAACACCTTCGCCACCCTCGGCCGCGGCATGGCCGCCACCAACGGCTACACACCCGAACAGTCGAGCGACCTCTACATCACCGACGGGGCGATCGACGACTGGCTGTGGGGCGCCCACCGGATCTTCGCCTACACCTTCGAGATGTACCCCGGCGAGAGCGGCAGCGGCGGCGGCTTCTACCCGCCCGACGAGGTGATCGGCCGCGAGACCAGCCGCAACCGCGAAGCGGTCCTGCGCCTGGTCGAGACGGCCGACTGCGTCTACCGCGTGATCGGCAAACAGCAGCAGTACTGCGGCATCTCGGCCTGACCGGGCGTCATCGGTACGGGTCGCGCCACGCACGTCACGGCCCGGCGCCGGCTGCGGGATCATCCCGCAGCCGGCGTCCGTGGTCCGGGGCCGTACGGCGGCGAGTGGAACCGACGCCACCAGGTCCGCCCCGCAAATGCGACGAAGCCACGGCGATGCGGCCCCCGGACGGCGTTCCCCGGCTGCCCCCCGCGTGCGCGGGGAGGATCGCCTGCCGCAGCGTCCCACCCAGCTCCAGCACGGCTGACCCCCGCGTGTGCGGGGAGAACCCTCTGTGAGCTGGGGCGATGTGGCGACCTTGCCGTTTCATTGCCGAGGCGTCAAAGTGCCGAGGACATCGTGTCATGAGTCAGAGGCCCCGTGAGGGGACATGGGCCCTCGGCCTACCCGCCCGCAGTCCGGTAGATTCTGCGGCCGGTTGATCGGCACACGAAGCGGCTTTGAGCCGCTGGTTCGACGCAGGGGGCTACGGGGTGCGGGACAGGGACGGGCGTGCGGGGGACCTGCTGGAGTGCTGGCGGGCGGTCGAGCTGTTCAGCCCGCCGCCGATTCCGGAGGTGCCGCGGAAGCGCCGGGCCGGCCGTCCCCGGGCGTCGGACGCGATCACCGTCGACGTGACGCCGGCGCCGGGTCGGCCCGCGCTGTTGTTGCCGTGGGCGCCGGAGCATCCGGAGACGGCGGCCCGGCGGGCGCCGCGGGGGATGGTGTGGCGGCACGAGGTGTACGGCGGGGTGTACGACCTGGAGCTGCTTCGGCAGGCGATGATCGCCGTTCTGCCGAAGGGGACCGACCCGGATCCGGGGGTACCGGACGAGGAGTTGGTGCTGTCGGGGAAGAGCGCGATGTTCGCCCTCGTCCTGGACGAGCACGGGCGGCCGGTCGAGGACACTTCGGTGGTTTCCGCGTGCGGTTGGGCGACGGGCCGGCTGTTCGACCCGGGGCCGTCGGCGGCCGGGTGGCTGGACGGCTTCGAGGAGTTGGGTGAGGCGTTCGAGGTCGCGGTGGGGCGGTTGACCGCCACGCCGATTCCGTACGCGCCGGGGCCCGGGCTCCTGGCGGACCCGGTGCGGGTGGGGGAGGGGGAGGAGGCCGTTCGCAGCTGGCAGCAGCTGATCGCGGAGATCCTGGGCGGCGCGGCGGTGGCGGCGGTCGGTGCGCTGTTCGGTGAGGTCGCCGGGGCCGCGGTGCAGGGGGCGACGGAGCCGCTGGTGCGGCGCGTCGCCGAGTGGGCGGCGACCCGTCGCCCGGACCAGCAGGGCGCGGGTGGGGATTCCCCGCCCGCCGCGCCGCAGCCGCCCGCCGAGGAGACGACGGAGGAGACGGCGGAGACGGAGGCGGCGGAGGACACCGGCCCGCGCCCGGTCGCGCTCGCCGACCTCGTCGCCCTGACCGCCCAGATCGCCCATCTCTGCGGTGTCGAGAAGCACTTGGACCCGCGGGTGATCCGGGTCCGGAGCCGGCTGGTGCACCGCCCGCGCGACCCGAAGGCCAAGCCTGCCGCCGCGCAGCCGTTCCTCAACAGTCTCCTGCCGCCCGACCTCGCCCGGGTCCGTGCCGCGCTCGGGGACGGGGGCCTGCGGGCGGCAGACCTCGGCCCCGCCCTGGAGGCCTACCTGACCGGTCGCCGGGACATCCCGGTCGACGCCCGCACCGATCTGCGGGAGGACCGGCTCGCCGTCCTGGCCGGTGTCGACCCGGCTCTCGTCCCCGCCGGACGCTGGCCTGCCAAGTCGCGGTACCCGCTGGCGCTCAGCCAGCAGTTCGCGGTCAACCGCATGCTCGCGGACCGCGCCGGGGTCGGGGACCGCGCCGGGGCCGGGGCCGGAAGCACGGAGGCCGCCACCGCGAGCACCGACGCCGGTGGCCTGTTCTCCGTCAACGGCCCGCCCGGCACCGGCAAGACCACCATGCTCCGCGACCTGGTCGCCGCCCTCGTGGTCGAACGCGCCGCCGTGATGGCCGGTTACCGGAGGCCCGAGGAGGCGTTCGTCGGCCGTGCCTGGCGGGGCAAGGACCGTCATGGTGTCCACCCGCGCTTCGTCTCCGCCCTCGACCCGCGGCTCGCCGGCCGCGAGATCGTGGTCACCTCCTCCAACAACGGCGCGGTGGAGAACATCACCGCCGAACTGCCCGGCGCCGACGCCCTCGACGCGCACTGGCACGACGGCCCCGACCACTTCTCCGACCTCGCCTCCGCCCTGCTCGGCGGCGCGCCCGCCTGGGGGCTGGTCGCCGCCGTCCTCGGCAACAAGACCAATCGGACGAGGTTCACCGAGCGCTTCTGGTGGGGCCGCCTGCCGGAGGACGAGTCCACCGCCCGCGCCGACGCCGGGCTCCCGCCGCTGCGCGGCATGAACGCCGTCCTCGGCGACTGGGTGCCGCCCAGTGTGCCCAGGCCCGCCCGGGCCCCGCGTGACCGTCGCCCGGCGGCGGTCACGGCCCCGGCGGTCACGGCCCCGGCCGTCACCGCCCCAACTCCCCATCCCGCTCCCGAAGTCCAGGCCCCCGCCCAGCCCGTCCCCTCCTGGCCCGAGGCCGTCGCCGCCTTCCAGGCCGCCCAGGCCGAGGTCGAGCGCCTGCGCGCCGAACGCGTCCGCCTCGCCGCCGTCCTCGCGGACTCCCGGGCGGACCGGGTCCACCCCCGCCTCGACGCCCTGCGTGCCGCCGTCGCCCGCGCCGACGACCGCGCGGCGGCCGCCGAGGCCCGCCACGCCGCCGCGGTGACAGCCGTCGGGACGGCCCGCACCGCCACCCACGCCGCCGAAGCCGCGCACCGGGCCGCGGCCGAGCGCGTCCCGCGGGCCCGCGAGGCCCTCGCCGACGCCCGGGCCACCCTGGCCGCCGCCCGCGAACGCGCCGACCAGCACCGCCGGCAGGTCGACGTCCTGACGGCCCTCCACGACGAGCCCCCCGCCGCGCAGCCGGGTCTGCGAGGCGGACTGCGCCGCCTGCTGCAGAGCGGCGCCGAACGCCAGGCCGCCGAGGAGCACCGCGAACGCAGCCGGAGCGACCTCCTCGCCCAGCTCGTCCAGCAGCGCACCGCGCTGGAGGACGCCCACGACCACGTCGCCCGCTGCACCCGTGCGGAAGGCCTCGCGGCCGACCTGACCGCCCGCACCACCGCCGCCGTCACCGAGGCCGAGACCGGCGCCGCCCGCGCCCGCGTCCACCAGGACGCCGCCCGGGCCGCGGAGTCGGCGGCCCGGGCGGAGGTCGAGCAGGCCCGGTACGAGGCCCGGTCCGCCCGGCGCGACCTGGAGGCCGCCGGTGCCGAACTCGACGCCGCCCACCGGGCCCTGCGCGCCGCCGCAGCCGCTCTCCCCTCGCTGCCCCTCGACTGGCCGCAACTCGGCGACCACGCGCAGGAACTCGGCGCCCCGTGGGCCGACGAGGCCTGGAGCACCGCCCGCAGCGACCTGTTCCTGCGCGCCCTCGACCTGCACCGCGCCCTGGTCGCCAACACGGCCAAGCGGATCCGCGGCAACCTCCAGGTCCTCGTGGAACTCATGGCGGGCGGTGGCGGACCCGTCCCCGACGAGCAGGTCCTGCAGGCCTGGCAGACCCTCTTCCTCCTCGTCCCGGTCGTCTCCACCACCTTCTCCTCGATCGGCAGCATGTTCGCCCGCCTCGGCCGCGGCTCCATCGGCTGGATCCTCGTCGACGAGGCCGGCCAGGCCACCCCGCAGGCCGCCGTCGGCGCCCTCTGGCGCGCCCGCCGCGCCGTCCTCGTCGGCGACCCGCTCCAGCTGGAACCCGTCGTCACCATGCCGACCGCCCTGCAGCGCAGGCTCCTGCTGGCCTACGGCGTCGACGAGGAATGGCTGCCCTCCGCGACCTCCGCGCAGGCCGTCGCCGACCGGGTCAACCGCTACGGCACCTACCTGCCCGCCCCCACCGGCGCGGAGGACGAAACGGTCTGGGTGGGCTCACCGCTGCGCGTCCACCGCCGCTGCGAGGAGCCCATGTTCACCGTCAGCAACGAGGTCGCGTACGGCGGCCTCATGGTCCACGGCACCCACCCCCAGCCCTTCCCCGACCCCGACCACGACGGCCTCCTCCCCAGCCGCTGGCTCGACACCCCGGACCCCGACCGCCCGGCCGACGCCCCCTGGGGCGACCGCGACCGCCGCGCCCTCGCCTTCCTCCTGGGACGGCTCGACCGTCACGGCGTCACCGTCGAACGCCTGCGGATCATCGCGCCCTTCCGCGCCCTCGTCGCCGAAGCCCGCGAGACCTGCCGCGGGCTCCCCGGATGGACCGCCGAACTCCTCGACGAGCGCTGCGCCACCGTCCACAAGGCCCAGGGCAAGGAGGCCGACGTCGTCATCCTGCTGCTCGGCGCGGGCCGCCCCGGCGCCCGCGCCTGGGCGGCCGGCTCCCCGCACCTCCTGAACGTCGCGGCCAGCCGCGCCAAGCGCCGCCTGTACGTGGTCGGCGACCGCGCACTGTGGGCCCCGCTGCTCCACTTCGACGTCCTGGCCGGCGAACTCCCCGCCTACGACCACGTCCGCGACCGCGACACCTGGCCCCTGGACGACCCCGCCGACAGCGGAGCGGGCGGCTGAGCCTGCGGCGACCGGGTGTCCTGAGGGTGTTGCGCGAGAAGTCGGAGGGTTCGACTTCTCACGTTTCGTCACTGGTGCTCAGGTGCGGCCGGGACCGCGGCGGCCGTGTGCCGGGACCCGCCGCACGGTCTCCGGCTGTCAGAACACCGGGGGGTGGCCCAGCCGGGTCATCCGCCACACCGTGGCCCAGCGCATCGGGAGTCGGGGCGGGGACGGGGTGCGGACGCCCTCCAGGAAGCCGGACCACCAGGCGCGCAGCCCGGCCGCGGGTGGTCGGCGGGTGAGGGTGTGCAGTGACCAGGAGGCCGGGTAGGGCGGCACCAGGGCGGCGGGCAGCCGGCGTTCGGCCGGCCGGACCCGGTTGTGGGCGGCGGGCCGGGCCGGGTCGGTGCGCGGGTGCTGGAGCAGCAGGTCGGCCCGGTAGCGGATCGACCAGCCCGCGTCGAGGACGCGCCAGGCGAAGTCCGTCTCCTCGTGGGCGTAGAAGAACCGCGCCGGGAAGCCGCCGACCCGGTCGATGGCGCTCATCCGGATCGCGTGGCCGCCGCCCAGGAAGGCGGTGACCTCGCCGGAGCGCAGCACGCCGGACCGCAGCACGCCGGAGCGGCCCGGACGGGGGACGTGGCGGCGCCGGGTGTGCCCCGTCGCGTCCGCGACCCGGAAGCCGACCACGCCGAGGCGCTGTTCCCGCTCGAAGGCCTCCCGGACCAGCCGGAAGGTGTCGGTGCGCGGCAGCAGGCCGTCGTCGTCCAGGTTCAGCACCACGTCCACGCCGCCGAGTTCGCGCAGTCGCCGGACGCCGAGGCTGCGGCCGCCGGGGATGCCGAGGTTCTTCGGCGGTTCCACCGCGTCCGCCCAGGGCGGGAGCGGCGGCAGCCTGGCACCCTGCCCGATCACCACGACCCGGGCGGCCTCGCCCTCCTGGGCGGCCACCGAGTCGAGGAGCGCGCCCAGTTCCCTGGGCCGGTCGCCCATCGTCAGCACCACCACGCCCAGGCCGAGGCCCATGTGCACCCGCTTCCGTCGAGGATTCCCGCAGACCCGGTGCAACGACCGGCCCGTCTCGGAGGTCACGTCTGTACGGATGTACGGAGACGAACGTCGGGAAGAAACCGTTCGTTCGGTTTTCAGGGGGAGGGGGTGGGGTGTCGGACCTCGAACCCTCGGGGCGGTCGAGGTCTCTCGCCACCAACGGGACGGTGGGGTCTGACGGGTCGTGGAGAGAGGGAGTGGTTGGCGGGATTCATCGACATCGTCTTGTCGGTCGTGGGTGAGGCGAAGCTAAGATACGGGGTGTTTGGTTTTGTTTTCCGGGAGCTCAGGGCGGGGTGGTTTCGGTGGTACGGCAGGAACGGGCGCTCCGGACACGTCGGCTGATCCTGGAGGCGGCGGCCTCGGTCTTCGACGAGTTCGGGTACGAGGGCGCGACCATCGGCGAGGTGGTCTCCCGGGCCGGTGTGACGCGCGGTGCGGTGTATTTCCATTTCGCCTCGAAGCGGGATCTGGCGCAGGGCGTGGTGGAGGAGCAGTTCGTCCAGGACGGAGTTCCGGAACGGAGCTGCAAGCTCCAGGAGTTCGTGGACACCGGGATGGTGGTGGCGTACCTGATGCCGCGTGACCCGCTGCTCAGCGCGGGTGCCCGGCTGTCGCTCGGGCAGGACCTCTTCGACGACCTCGGTGGCGGTGCCATCCCCGGCTGGATCAACCGGTTCGAGGCGCTGCTGGTCGCGGCCGGCGAGCGCGGGGAGCTGCTCCCGCACGTCGTTCCGGCGGACACCGCCTGGCTGCTCGTCGCCGCGTGGACCGGGGTGCAGATCCAGTCCCAGAAGCTCTGCGGCCGGTCGGACCTGGAGCTGCGGGTGTCCGCGCTGTACCAGCACCTGATGCCGAGCATCGCCGTTCCGGGCGTGCTCGGTTCGCTGCGGATGGGGCCGAACCGCGGGGCCCAGGTGGTGGCCGAGGCCGCGGCGGCCCGTGCGGCCGCGGAGGGCGGAGGCCCGGACGGTGTGCCGGACGGCGGTGCGGCGGGTTCGGCGCGTGTCGAGGCGCAGACGGAGGTCGGCGTGGGCTGACGGCGGCTCATCGGAGCTCCTGCCTGCGGGGATCCGGGCGGGGGAAGGCGAAACCGGCGGCGACGGGACCATGGGGGTCCGGCGCCGCCTTTGCTTTGCCCGGGCCCGGCCCGGAGTCGGGCCCGGAGTCGGGCGTGGAGTCGGGCCCGGAGTCGGACCGGGTCGCGCAGTGTCGCGGAAGCCGCGCCAGGGGTGACGGAACGGAGCGGCGCCAGCAAAACAAACAGCACGTTCGGTTTTGTATTGACAAACCGCGCGTCCTGTTTTTGACTTGGTGACAGCTGACCCAGGGTGTCGACCCGGGTGCCGGCCGTGGCGAAGGGGGCTGCGGCGTTCCGTGTGATTGGGGTGGTCATCGTGGAAATTCGGGTGCTCGGGACGCTGGACGTCCGGGTGTGCGGGGTGTCGGTGGTGCCGTCGGCGCCGAAGCCGCGGCAAGTGTTGGGCCTGCTGGCGCTGCGGGCGGACCAGGTGGTGCCGGCCGGGGTGCTGGCCGACGAGCTGTGGTCCGGCCGTCCGCCGCGCAGCGCGCGCACCACCGTGCAGACGTACGTGCTCCAACTGCGCGACCTCATCGACCGGGCGCTCGCCGCGGCCGGTGCGGCGAGGGGGGTGGCCTGCGCCAAGGACGTCCTGGTGACCTCGCCGGGCGGTTACATGCTGAACAGCGGCGCAGGGCTGACGGACCTGCGGGAGTTCGAGCGGCTGGCCGGAACGGGCTACCGGGCGATGGACGGCGAGGACTACCCGGCGGCGGCCCGGCTGCTCGGCGAGGCCCTCGGGCTGTGGCGCGGATCGGCCTTCGCCGATGTCCCGGTCGGCGGCCAACTCGCCGTCGAGGCCAGGCGGTTGGAGGAGACCAGGCTCTGCGCACTGGACCAGCGGATCGAGGCCGACCTGCGACTCGGCCGGCACCGGGTGCTGCTGGCCGAACTCACCGTGCTCGTGGACCGCTACCGCACCCACGAGAGCCTGCACGGCCAGTACATGATCGCGCTGCACCGCTCCGGCCGCCGGGGCGAGGCGCTGGAGGCGTACCAGCGCCTGCGGAACACCCTGGTAAGGGAGTTGGGCATGGAGCCCTCGGTCGGACTGCGGCGGCTGCAGCGCTCCATCCTGCTCGCCGGGCCGGAGCGTGCGGCGGATCGTGCGACGGAGCGCGAGCCCGCCGGTGCGGGCGTGGCCGCCGGACCGGGGGCGACGGCCCGGTTCAGCCGGGTCGGGTGAACCCGACGGTCGTCCGCAGCCGGTGCCGCATCGGTGGAACCGGCCGCGGACGGCCGTCGGAGGCCGCGGCGCCCGTCCTGGGGCGGTCGCGGTCCGGTCGGAACCTGCTTGTCGTTGTGAGGGGTTGTGGGACGGGTGGTCCAGGAGAGGTCGGAACGGACGCGCGGGCGGCTGGTGGAGGCGGGGGCGGTACTGTTCGACCGCCGCGGCTACGCCGGTGCCACCCTCGGCGAGATCGCCGCGGCCGCCGGGGTGACGAAGGGGGCGCTGTACTTCCACTTCGCCTCCAAGGAGGAGCTGGCCAGAGCGGTGTCCGGTCAGGCCGAGCGCTCGCTGCGGTCGGCGTGCGCGGAGCTGCGTGCGGCTTCCTCCCCGCTCCAGGGGTTGATCGACGCGGGGTACTGGCTGGTCGACGCCCTCGGGGCGGACCCGGTGATCCGAGCGGCCTTCCGCCTCGGCCGCGAGGACGCCGGCTGGCAGAGCGCGCCCACCACGTCCGCGCCCACCACGTCGGGGCCCGCCACGGCCGGGCCCGCCACGGCCGATTCCAGGCAGCCGGCCTTCGCCGACATCCGCGGTTTCCACAGCGTCTGGGCGGGGGTGGTGCGCGACCTGCTGGCCGGTGCCCGCCGCGCGGGCGAGCTGCGCGAC
Source organism: Kitasatospora sp. NPDC127067 (assembly GCF_042724755.1). Taxonomy (NCBI): domain Bacteria; kingdom Bacillati; phylum Actinomycetota; class Actinomycetes; order Kitasatosporales; family Streptomycetaceae; genus Kitasatospora; species Kitasatospora sp. NPDC127067. The sequence goes on from NZ_JBHXEM010000009.1 coordinate 28,373, forward strand.
CGCGCGGGCGGCCTCGGCCCGGAGACCCTGGTGGTGACCGCCGCCTGCGGTCTGGAGGTGGTGTTCGCGGACGGTTGCCCAGCCGAGGAGCGTGCCCGCAGGGTCGGCGCCCTCTGGGACTGGCTGCTGCCCTGTCTGGTGCGTCCGGGCACGGTCGGCGGCTACCGCACCAGGCCGTCGGCCCCGCGGCCCGCCTGAGAGCGGCCCGCCCGAGACCGGCCCGCCCGAGACCGGTCCGCCCGAGACCGGCCCGCCTGAGAGCGGGCCGTTCGAGACCGGCCCGTCCGAGGGGACGTTCCGGGCCGTTTCGCCCGATCGGACTGTCGGTCAGGGCCGGACGGGCCGGTGGGTCGGGGCGTCCGGGTGGGGCCGCATCAGGAGCAGGTCCTCGCCCCAGGCGTCCAGCACCGCCGCGTGGCCGGCGGCCCGGGCCGCCGCCTCGACCCGGGCGAAGAGTCGCTGCTGCGGCGCCACTTCGCCGGTGGCGGTGATCCGGGCGACGGTGTCCAGCAGCGCGGCGCTGTCCCAGCCGGGCAGCGGGAAGCGGTGCAGCTCCCAGGCCAGGTACTTGTTGTAGGGGCGCGGTCGGCGGTCCAGGGCGAAGAGCAGGTCGAGCAGGAACCCGACACCGGCGGCCGCGTCGAGGTGGCCGGCGAGCGGGTTGCCGTCGCGGTGGTTCTTGACCGAGCGGTAGAGCGAGTTGGCGTAGGCGTCCAGCAGGGCGGCGCCGGACCGGAACGCCTCCTCGGCGCCGAGCCGTCCCATCGCGGCGACGATTCGCACGATCTCCCCGTCGCGGCGGTCGACCAGCACCCGGGAACGGGCGACGGCGTACCGCTCCCAGTCGGCGGGCCGGCGGAACCGTTCGAGGGTGGTGACGACCAGGTCGAGCCGCGCGGAGCGGTAGCCGTCGAGTGCGGCCAGCTCGCTCGCCGCCTCGTCGGCGAGGATGACGTAGAGGTCGTGGTCGGAGTGACGGGTGGTCATGCCGTCGTGGGCCCGGGAGCCCTTGAGGACGAGCCCGACGACGGCCGGGTCGGCCGTCGCATCGGCGACGAACGTCGCGAAGTCCGGCGTCACGCCAGGTCCTTGCGCATCAGCGTGCACATCGTCCCGTACCGCTGGAGCGAGCCGTCCTCGGCCTCCACGTCCCAGGAGTCGAGCTTTCGGCGGTAGGCCCGGTAGCCCAGGCGTTCGTAGAGGGCGCGAGCGCGCGGGTTGCTCTCCTCGACGCCGAGTTCGGCGCGGGTCAGGCCCCGGGCGCCGATCCGCTGCTCGGCGGAGCGGATCAGCAGCGTGCCTATTCCGCAGGACCGCAGGGCCGGGTGGACGCCGAGTTGCCAGAGCGTGCCGGCTCCGGGTTCGACGGTGTAGTCGATGCCGCCGACCGCCACCGGGAGCCCGACCGGTGTGCACACCGCCAGGTAGTCGATCTCGCCCGCCTCGGCGCGGCGGATCTGGTGGACCAGCTCGCGCACGTGCTTGGGGGAGCCGACCCAGCCGCAGGACGGCAGGTCCGCGTCGGTGAGGCCGCGCACCGACAGGTGCAGCCTGATCCCGGTCATCGCCGCGTCCCTTCGACTCCCACAGTGGCCGTCTCCCATTTCAGCAAGCCGGTCCCCGTGCCGTCCAAGGGGTTTCGGAGCGGCCGCGGCGCCGGCCGGAAGGGTTCGGGGACCGGCCGGCCGGGCAGTGGACCGCCCTCGGACAGCGGGCCGCCCCCGGTACCCGAAGGCATCGGGGGCGGTCCGACCGCTGTCGTACGGCGGATCGTAGGCGTCCGTCACACCGCGGAGCGGTGGGCGGCCGTGCGGTGGCGGGCCCGGAAGAACAGCAGGCCGCCGAGGCTCAGCAGCCCGGCTCCGCCCAGGCCCGCGCTCATGACGGAGGCCGTTGGAGCGCCGGTGTCCGGCAGTCCGCCGGAGCCGCCGTCACTCTGCGGCGGCGCCGGGTGGTGGCCCGGGCGGCTCGGGCAGCCGTGGCTCCCGCCGCCCTTGTGCTCGTGGCCCTTCGGCGGGCAGGGCGCGACGGCGATGCAGAGCTCGGCCGGCGGGCTCTGCACGGTCCCTCCCTCCGGGTCGCGGGCGGTGGCGTGGGCGGTGTTGGTGATGCTGCCCGCCCGGGCGTCCTCCTCGGTCACGGTGTAGGTGCCGTGGCACAGGGTGCTCTCCCACGGGGCGAGTGTGGTCTGCTCGCAGGTCACCCCTTGGACGCGGTCGTCGCTGACGGTGACGTCGGTGAGCGTGGTCGACCCGGTGTTGGTCACCGCGTACAGGTAGGTGATGGTGTCACCCGGGTGTACGGTCCCCTCGGCGTCGGACCGCTTGGTGATGGACAGTGAGGACTCTCCGGCGGTGACCACCTGGACGGTGGCCCGGGCCGGCGGGCTCTGGACGTTCTGTCCCTGCGGGTCGGTGCCGTTGGCGTGGGCGGTGTTGGTGACGTGCCCGGCCTGGGCGTCGGCCTCGGTCACGGTGTAGCTGCCGTGGCAGGTGGTGCTCTCGCCGGCGTCCAGGCCGGTCCGGTCGCAGGTCACCGCTTGGACGTGGTCGTCGCTGACGGTCAGGTTGTTCAGCGTGGTGTTCCCGGTGTTGGTGACCGTGTAGGTGTACGGCACGGTGTCGCCGACGTGGAACGGTCCGGCGCTGTCGGCCTGCTTCCGCAGGTCGAGCCTGGCGACGCCGACGACCTGCAGTGTGACCTGGGCGATGGGACTCACCACCGTCTGCCCCTGCGGGCCGGTGGCCTCCGCCTGGGCGGTGTTGGTGACGTGGCCGAGTCGCAGGTCGGCCTCGGTCACGGTGTAGGTGCCGTGGCAGGGGGTGCTCGCTCCGGCGTCCAGGGTCGTCCGGTCGCAGGTCACCTGCGGGGCGTGGTCGTCGACGACGACGAGGTTGTTCAGCGTGGTCGTCCCGGTGTTGGTGACCGTGTAGGTGTAGTGCACGGTGTCCCCGACGTGGACGGGGCCGGCGGTGTCCGCCTGCTTGGTCAGACCGATCGAGGACGGGCCGACCACCGTGACGGTGGCATCGGCCTCCGGTGAGGTGACCGGCTGGCTGTTCGACGTCCCGGTGGCGTGGGCGTGGTTGGTGACCTGCCCGGCCTGCGCGTCGGTGGCCGTCACGACGTAGCTGCCGTGGCACTGGGTGCTGTCCCCGGGGCTGCCGGCCGGAGCCAGGGTGGTGGAGTCGCAGGTGATCCCCGTGACCTTGTCGTCCGTCAGCGCGAGGTTGGTCACCTCGCTCCCGCCGGTGTTGGTGACCACGTAGGTGTAAGGCACGGTGTCGCCGACGTGGAAGGGCTCGGCGGCGTCGACGTGCTTGACGAGGGTGATCCCCGGTGGCGCGATCACCGGCACGTTCTCCGAGGCCGGTGGCGAGGTGACCGGGCCCCCGTCGGTGGTCCCGGTGGCCTGGGCCGTGTTGGCGACGTGGCCCTGGGCGGCGTCGGCGGCGGTGACCAGGTACGTCGCCGTACAGGTCACGGTGTCACGGGGGGCCAGGGTGCTCACCGGGCAGTTGACCGGTCCGACCTTCGGGTCGTTGACGGCCAGGTTGGTGATCGGCACGTTCCCGGAGTTGGTGACCACGAAGTCGTACGGGACGGGGGTGCCCACCGTGATCAGCCCGGGCAGCGGCTCGTGCGCCTGCTTGACCAGGTTCAGTTCGGGCAGTGGCTGGTCGGTGTTGATGACGACGTTGCGGATCAGGTGCACGTCGGTGAACAGGCCGGTGGACCCGGCGAAGCCGAACTTGTAGGTCGAGGGCACCGGCTGGGGTGCGGGGGTCTGCAGCACCTGGTGCGAGCCGGTGCCGTCGTTGAAGTCGACGGAGACCGTGAGCACCGGGGAGGGCGCCGGGGTCAGGTGCACGTTGACCCGGCGGCGCGAGGGCTCCAGCAGGGTCTGCGCCTGGTCCGGGGTGACTCCGGGCGGCAGGGTGGTGAGCGGGCCCTGGAGCGTGCCGGGCAGGGTGGAGGGCCAGGGGCCGTTGGTGGTGAAGTTGCTGGTCGTCGCGGTCAGGAAGCAGTAGCCGGTGGTGCCGTCGCCGGGGCCGCGGACGGTGACCATGTTGGCGCCGGGCGCGGGGATGCGGAAGCTCGTACCGGCGGGGGAGCGCTGGGCGCAGCCGTTGCCGCGCTGCTCCCAGTCGCCGAAGTAGTTGCCGAGCACGTCGAGACCGACGCCCAGGTAGCCGCGGTCGACGCCGGGCAGGAAGGTGAGGTTCGGGTTGTCGTCGGGCAGCTTCTGCGCGTAGCCGAGGCTGCCGCCGAAGGCGCCGGGGTGGGTGAGCGAGACGTCCCCGTTCACGAGGAAGAAGGAGATGCCGTCGGCCGGGGTGTTCGGCGTGGTGCTGCCGTACTGCCACTGGTCGAAGGTCACGTCGAGGCCGTTGCCGGCCGGCAGGGCCTGGTCGAAGAGCACCGCGCCGCTCTGGTCGTTGCCGGCGTCGGTGATCCGCAGGTAGCCGAGCGGTGCGGAGTTCAGCGGTGGCACCGGGCCGGTCTCGGCGGTGGGGCAGCCGCCGAGCGGGTGGTCGCCCGGCCCGGGCGTCGCGGGGGCCGCGCCGGTGAGGCAGGCGGAGCCGACGGCGATGAAGCGCGAGTCGGCGGTGGCTCCGGTGAAGGTCTCCTGGAGCAGGGGCGTGCCCACGGCCCGGACCCGCTCCGGCAGCGGCGCGGCGGGGTGGTGGGCGGGGGCGACGGCCTGGGCGAGCGGGGCGGTGAGGCCGGCGCCGAGCAGACCGAGGGTGGCCGCGGCGCTGATGAGGCGGGCCGTTCGGGCGCGAAGCCGTGACGGTCCGCAGGATTGTCTCGTCATGGCGTTACTATGCGCGGCCGCTACGGTCCGTTATCGCCAAGTACTGTCAGTGGACCTGTCGAATCGCTCGGACGAGCGAGGGGTCATGGGAGTGTCGGCGACCGGTGGTCGGTCGGAGGGGATTGCCGGAGGTGTGGCAGGGTCCTTCGGAATCATTCCGATCATCCTTGCCCGGCGGTGCGGTAGGGTGGCCGACGCCGAGTATGACCGCGACTCAGGGAGGTGAGACCCATTACCGGAATGTCCGAGCGGGTGCTCCCGGAGCGCGGCCGCGTCGGCGCCCCGCGCGCATAGCGCGGCCGGCGCGCCGACGAGGTGTCGGCCCTCGCGGGAGCCCTGACGGAGTCGTCAGTCCTCCCGTCCTCCCCCAAAGGGGTTCTCTTGCCGGTTTTCTCCTCCGCCTCCCTCCGTTCCTCCGTGGTCTCCCGGCTGCGCGCCGCCGGTTGCGTGTTCGCCGAGGACGAGGCGCGGATCCTGCTCTCCGCCGCCGCCTCGCCCGCCGACCTGGCCGCCATGGTCCGCTCCCGCGCCGACGGGCGGCCGCTCGAACACGTCGTCGGCTGGGCCGAGTTCGCCGGGCTGCGGATCGCCGTCGACCCGGGCGTCTTCGTCCCGCGCCGCCGCAGCGAGTTCCTGGTCTCCGCCGCCACCGCGTTGACCGCCCCGGGCACGGTGGTGCTCGACCTGTGCTGCGGCAGCGGCGCGCTGGGCGCCGCGGTGGCGGCCGCGGCCGCGCACCCGGTCGAGCTGTACGCGGCCGACATCGATCCGGGCGCGGTCCGCTGCGCCCGCCGCAACCTGGCCGGCGCCGCGGCGGGGGTCTTCGAGGGCGACCTGTTCGCCGCCGTGCCACCGGAACTGGCGGGCCGGGTGGACGTGCTGATCGCCAACGTCCCCTACGTCCCGACCGGCGACCTCGGCCTGCTGCCGCCCGAGGCGCGGCTGCACGAGGCCCGGCCCGCGTTGGACGGCGGGGCGGACGGACTGGACGTGCTGCGGCGGGTGGTCGCCGAGGCGCCGCGGTGGCTGGCGCCCGGCGGGTCGCTGCTGTTCGAGACCAGCGAGCGGCAGGCGCCGGCGGCCCTCGCGGTGACCCGGACGGCCGGGCTGGCAGCGGTGGAGAGCCGGGAGGAGGACCTGGACGCCACGGTGGTCACCGCGACACTGCGCTGAACCGCCCGGCTGCCGAGGGGAGTTCTCCCGCGGTCCCGAGTCGGGGCCCGGCCCGGCCGCCGTTCCCCCGTGACGGCGGCCGGGCCGGAGCCGGTCAGATGCGGGTGCCGTACACGTGGTCGACCGGGACGGTGAGGAGCACCCGGCGGTCGGAGACCATCGCCTGGCGGTACTCCGCCCAGTCCGGGTGCTCCCCGGCGGCGCGGCGGTAGTAGTCCACCAGCGCCTCGACCTCCGGCCCCTCGGGGTCGGTGCCCGGTCCGGTCAGGGTGGCCACGCCCTCGGCGGTGACCCAGGAGCGGCCGTCCGGCCCGGTCACCTCCAGACTGGCCCGCGGGTCCCGGCGCAGGTTGGCCGTCTTGGCCAGCCCGTCCCGGGTGGAGATCAGGATGGCGTTCGCGTCCCGGTCGTAGAACGGCATGACGGGGGAGAGCTGCGGGCGGCCGTCCGCCTTGATGGTGGCGAGGACGCCGAGGCGGCTCTGCGCGAGCAGGGCGTACGGGTCGAAAGCAGTGGCGGTCATGGCAGCATCATCGACCTTCACACCGGTGTGAGGGCAAGGTCCGCCACGCGTGTTGGGCGAGGTCCGCCGGGTGGGCGGGGTGCGGTGCGTCGGGCGTGCTGGGCGAGGCCCGCCGGGCAGGTGGGGCGGGAGGCCGCGCATGATGGCACGGACCGGCGGGCCGGTGCGGAAGGTTCGGGAATCCGCCGTGATGTCCGGCGTGAGCCGCTATGGTCGGTCGCGAAAACGGTGACGGTCCGTCAGCGGATGCGCACCGTCCGAGTCGAGGGGACACCGCACGATGGCACGCGAACGCAAGCCGGTGGAACTGCTGGAGTTCTCCGACGACCTCCACACCGACGACGTCACCCCGCTGCAGGCCTTCCTGGCCGCCCGCATGCGCGAGCTGGTCCGGGCCCAACCCGAGGGCACCGGTGCCCGGTTCGCCGCCGAGCGGCTGGCGGAGATCACCGCCGCCGACTGCGTCTTCCTCTCGGACGTCCTGGTGGCCTGGGAGGAGGTGGTCCTGGAGGGCCGCAACGACGAGCCCGGCTGGACGCAGCGGATGCGCCAGGACGCCATGATCTGGTGGGAGCGGCTGTGCGAGACGGCCGACCGGTTCCGCGACCACCCCGACCACCGCTCCCGCTGGCGGCCGCTGCACTTCATGAACCTCGCCCACGCGGAGATCATGGCCGGCCTGACCGACCGGGCGGGCGGCGTGTACGGGGACGGGGCGCACCCGTGATCCCGGACGGCCGGGGGCCGTGGCCGCAGGGCCGGACTGTCGGTGCCGGCTGGTACGGTCCCCGGCATGAGCAATCGTGTGCCCTTCACGGGTGGGGAGAAGGAAAGCCTTCATGCGGCGCTGGACCGGCACCGCGATGTGGTGCTGTGGAAGCTGGAGGGGCTGGACGACGAGCAGCTGCGCCGTCCGATGACGCCCTCCGGGACCAATCTGCTGGGGCTGGTGAAGCACCTCGGCGGCGCCGAACTCGGCTGGTTCCGGGAGACGTTCGGTCGGGAGAGCGGACCGCTGCCGTTCGACATCGACGCCGACGACTCCTCCGACATGCGGGTGGAGCCGCACGAGTCGACGGCGGACGTCCTGGCCTTCTACGCCCGGGCCCGGGCCGGCGCCGACGAGACGATCCGGGAGCTGGCACTGGACGACCTCGGCACCTCCTGGTCGGGGAACTCCGTCTCGCTGCGCTGGGTGCTGATCCACATGACCACGGAGACGGCCCGGCACACCGGGCACATGGACATCCTGCGCGAGCTGATCGACGGGGGGACGGGCGACCACAACCGGAGCTGACCCCGGACTCCGCCCGGCCCGTCCCGGCGCGGTCCGCTGCACGCGCTCAGGCCGTCAGCCCGCGGACGGCCCGGGCCAGCGCCCGCGCCGTCCGCCGGACGTCCGCCTCGGTGGTGCGCCAGTTGCTGAACGCCGCGCGCAGGGCGGGCCGCCCCGCGTAGCGGGTGGGGGTGAGGAAGGCCTCGCCGGCCAGCCCGTCGGCTAGTGCGGCCAGCCGCTCCGGGGTCGGGTCGGCCGTCAGCGAGAAGCAGACGACGTTCAGCCGCACCGGGGCGAGCAGCTCCAGGCCCTCGATCCGGGCCACCTCCGCGCCGAGCGCCCGGGCACCGGCGATGCAGCGCTCCACGATCTCCCGGTGCCCGGAACGGCCGTACGCCCGCAGGGTGAACCAGGCGGCGAGGGCGCGCAGCCGGTGGGAGTTCTCCGGCGTGAGGTGGACCAGGTCCGGGTGCTCGCTCAGAGGGCCGAGGTAGGCGGCGGCGTTCTGGAAGACCCGGGCCTGGAGGTCCGGGCGGCGGGTGAACTGCACGGCGCTGTCGTAGGGCACGTTGAGCCACTTGTGCAGGTCGACGCAGACCGAGTCGGCGAGGTCCAGCCCCGCCACCAGCTCCGCGTGCTCCGGCGACAGCGCGGCGAAGGCGCCGAACGCGGCGTCCACGTGCAGCCAGAACCCGTACCGCTCGCGCAGCGCGGCGATCGCGCGCAGGTCGTCGAAGTCGACGGTGTTGACCGTCCCGGCGTTGGCCACCACGATGCACGGCCCCTGAGCCTCGGTCAGTGCCCGCTCCAGCGCGGCCACGTCCACCGCCTCCCGGCCCGGCAGGACGGGCACCGTCCGCAGCGCCGTCCGGCCCAGGCCCAGCACCGACAGTGCCTTGGCGACGCTGGAGTGCGCACTGCCCGACAGCACCGGGACCGGGCCCAGCGCGCCGACCCCGTCCTCGGCGACGTCCACGCCGAGCCGCTCGCCCAGCCACTCGCGGGCGATCGCCAGCCCCACCGTGTTCGACATCGTCGCGCCGCTCACGAAGGTGCCGCGGTGCGCCGCCGAGAGCCCGAACAGCTCGCGCAGCCACCCGACCGTCTCCCGCTCCAGCTGCTGACCGGCCGGATCCAGCGAGGAGTTGGAGTTCTGGTCCACGGCCGAGGTCAGCCAGTCGCCCGCGAGCGCCGCCGGCGTCGCCCCGCCGGTCACGAACCCGAAGTAGCGCGGCCCGGCACTCGCCGACAGCCGCGGCTCCCAGCGCTGCGCGAACTCCGCCAGGGCGGCCCGCACTCCGCCGCCCTCCTCGGCGAGCGGCGCGCCGGCGGTCTCCGCGCCGGCGTTCTTCGCACCAGCGGTCTCCGCGCCGGCGGTCTCCGCGCCGCCCTGCTCGGCGCCGCCCTGCTCCGCGCCGGCCCGTCCGATCGCGGGCCGTTCGTCGAGGGTCTCCAGGAAGGCGAGCGCACGCTGCCGGGTCTCCTCCAGGAGCTCCGGCAACCGGCCGAGATCGGCGGCGAGTTCGGGGTGCATGACGATTCTCCGTTGATCGACCGGGCGGTGCGCCCGAGGCTAACGGCGGGGCGCGGACCGCGTCCCGGTCCAATCCGGGACGGGTGGCCTGAAACACACGGGGAGGTGGGGGAATTCGCGCCGTTCGGCTCAAAATCACTCCGGCGGTGCATTTTCGGCCGGTCCCTTGACCTCTCCCGATCCGGCGGACGATGATCACCGTGCACCGCGAGCGAGTGAACGTTCCAATGTCGGGCGGATTTTCGATCCGAGACTTCAGGGAGGTGCGGGGCTGTGCGTTCCACCACCGCTCCCGTGGCGGCCCCCGTGGCGCCGGGGCGCTTCCCGCTGCTCGGCCACCTGCCGCAGCTGGCCGTCCAGCGGGTGGAGTTCCTGCAGTCGGTCAGGGCCCGGGGCGACATCGTCAGGATATTCCTCGGGAATCGTCCGGTGTTCGTCCTGAACTCACCGGAGGCCGTCCACGACGTTCTCCTGAAGCAGAGCAGGAAGTTCGGCAAAGGACTGCTGTTCGACGTCGCGCGGCCATTCATCGGGAACGGCATCATCACCTCCGAGCGGGATTTCCACCTCCGCCAACGGCGCGCGCTCCAGCCGGCCTTCCACCGGGACAGCATCGCCGCGAGCGTCGGCACGATGACCGACATCGCCGAGGAGCAGGTGTCGTCCTGGCGCCCGGGCCAGGTGATCGCCATGGACCTGGTGCTGCGCCGGATGATGACGGTCATGCTCGTGTCGACCCTGTTCAGCACCGAACGCCCGGACGGCGCCGCGGCCGTGGCCGAGCTCGGGGAACGCGTCGCCGAGCAGTTGACCACGGTGATGCGCGGGGTCTTCGTGGGCACCGTCCTGCCCGCTCCGATCGCGTCCTCACGCGTGCTGGGGCACCGCAGGTACCTGGCCGCGGCGGCGGCACTGCGCGAACTCGCGGACACCGCCGTCCGGCAGGCCCGCCAGGACCCGGCCGCCGGCGGCGACCTGCTCTCGATCATGTTCGCCGGAACCCCGGGCAACCCACAGGGAATGACCGACGTGGAGGCCCGCGACGAGCTGCTGTCCCTGCTCATGGCCGGCGCCGAGACCACGTCCACCACCCTGGCCTGGGCGCTCCACGAGATCGGACGGCGCCCGGAGCTCACCGAGCGGATCAGGGCCGAGTGCGAAGCCCTGCCCGCCGGCGCCCTGCCCGGCGCGGCGACGCTCCCGTTCACCGAGCGGTTCCTCCGCGAGGTGCTCCGGCTCCACCAGCCCAGCTGGCTGCTGATGCGGCGTGCCCTGGAACCGGTGCGGGTCTGCGGGGTCGACCTCCCGCAGGGCGCCGAGCTGATCTACAGCGCGCTGACGATGCACCGGGACCCGGCCCACTACCCGGACCCGCTGCGGTTCCACCCGGACCGGTGGCTCGACCGCCCCGAGAAGGACCTGCCGCCGGGCGCCTACGTCCCGTTCGCCCTCGGCAACCGGAAGTGCATCGGGGACCACTTCGCGATGACCGAGATGCTGGTCGTCCTGCGCTCGATCGTCTCCCGGTGGCGGCCGCGCCCGGCCGAGGGGCACCGGGTCCGGCCGGTGGTCCACGCGCTGATCCGGCCCAACGCGCTGCCCATGCGCGTCTCACCCTGGCCGGCCGACTGAACCGGCCCCGTCCCGTACGGCCCTGACCCGGCCCCGTCCCCGGAGGTGCGCCACACCATGACAACCACGGCAGAGATCCTCTCCCCGGACCCGGAGGCCCCGGCCCTCGACCAGCTCCCCTTCCCCCGCCGGATCAGCCCGGACTTCCGGGCCGCCCACGACCGCCACCTCGCCTGGCCGCGCTCCTTCGGCTTCCTGTCCACGGAAGCGGAGCGGGCCCACCACCTCAAGGGCCAGTTCCCGCTGATCGCGGCCATGTTCTATCCGAACGCGACCGGGAGCGAACTGGACATCGGCGTCGACCAGCAGAGCTGGTACTTCCTGTTCGACGACGCGCTCGACGAACAGTGGGGCGGCTCGCCCGAGCGGGTCCGCCACCTCGTCGGACTCGTCCAGGAGGGCGTCACCGGCCAGGCCTCCCCGCTGCCGCCGGCCGCCGCCTTCGCCGACATGCGACGACGCAGCTGCCACGGCATGCCCGAGGACTGGATCCGGCGCTCGGCGGCCCACTGGTCCTCCTACCTCGACCACCACGTCCACGAGGCGCGCAGCCGGCAGTCCGGTGCGCCCATGCCGCTGAGCACCTACCTGCGGGTCCGGCGCCACACCATCGGAGTGGCACCGGTCGTCGACCTCGCCGAGCGGCTGTCCTCCTGCGTCCTGCCCGACCACCTGTACGCGCTGCCGCACCTGTCCGTCATGCGCGAGATGACGAAGACCTTCATCATCTGCGACAACGACATCGTCTCCCTGGAGAAGGACGCGGCCCTGGGGGAGCAGAACAACCTGGTGCTCTGCCTGGAACGGGACCACGGGCTCTCCCGGCCGCAGGCGGTCGACCGGGCGCTGCGCCGCCGCGGCGAGGCCCTGGAGCTGTTCACCGGTGCCCACCGGGCCCTGCTCGGCAGCACGGCGACGGGCCACCTCGACCCGGCCGAACGCGACCTGCTGCAGCGCTACTGCACCGAGGCGCTGCAGACCACCATCCGCGGCGCGTACGACTGGCACCACGCCTCCACCCGGTACCACGGGTAGGCCACCGTCTCCCGCCTCCTGCCTCTCGTCTCCCGCCTTCCGTCGCACGACCGCGCCCCGGATCGATCCAGCTGAGGAGCCCGCACCATGCCCGACCACCGCTCGGCGTCCTTCGTCGCCTCCGAACGGGACCGGACCTGCCCGTTCGACCCGTCGCCGGACCTCCGCCGGATGCGCGAGGAGGACGGCCTGCCGCGGCTGCGCGTGACCCACCCGGTGCGCGGCGAGATCGACGCCGTCGTCATCACCGGGTACGGCGACGTCCGGGCCGCCTTCGCGGACGAGCGCCTGGTGACGGGCAACGGCATCGACCCGTCGCTGCCGCGCACCCTGTTCAACCACCCGGGCTTCCTGCCCGCCTACAGCGGCGAGGAGCACAGCCGTCTGCGCCGGATGCTCACCGGCAGCTTCACCGTCCACCGGGTCGAGCGGCTGCGGCCCGCGATCGAGACGATCGTCTCCGAGCACCTCGACGCGATGGCGGAGCAGGGCCCGGCCGTCGACCTGGTCGAGGCCTTCGCCCTGCCCATCCCCTCGCTGGCGATCTGCGAACTGCTCGACGTCCCGTACGGGACCAGGGCGATGTTCCAGCGCTGCTCCCGGGTGATCATGGACGGAACCGCCGACGCCGGTCAACTGATCGCCTCTTCGGCCGAGTTGAACGCGGCCATGGCGGACATCGTGGCTCGCAACCGGGCCACCCCCGGGGACGGCGTGCTGGGCGCGGTGGTGCGGCAGCACGGCGCGGAGCTCACCGACGAGGAGCTCATCGGCTTCGGCACCACCCTCCTGGTCGGCGGACACGAGACCACCGCGACCCAGCTCGCCCTGAGCGTGCTGGCGCTGCTCCGCCACCCGGACCAGCTCGCCGTCCTCCGTGACGACCCCGGGGCCACCGGCCCGGCGGTGGAGGAACTGCTGCGCCATCTCGCCATCCCCGCACCGCTCCTGCGCACCGCCGTGGCCGACGTCGAGGTCAACGGCCACCGGATCGCCGAGGGCGAGCACGTCCTGCTCTCCCCGCTGACCGCGAACCGCGACCCCGAACTCGTCGCCGAGCGACCGGACGACCTCGACCTGCGCCGCCGTCCGGTCGCCCAGCTGTCCTTCGGCTTCGGCGCCCACCAGTGCCTCGGCCAGCAACTGGCCCGGCTGGAACTGAAGGTGGCCCTGCCGGCCCTGCTGCGGCGCTTCCCGACCCTGCGGCTCGCCGTCCCCGAGGCCGAGCTCCGCTTCCGCGAGGGGTCGACGGTCTACGGCGTCGAGGCGCTCCCGGTCACCTGGTGACGGGTCGGCCGGGTCTGCCGGGCCGGCGTCCGCGCCCGGTGCTGGGGGCTCAGCGGGAGGCCGCGCGGGGGAGTTCGGTGCGGGGGAGTTCCGCGCGGCGGACGGCGGGGGAGGCGAGGGCGAGGGCGGCGCCGAGGCAGGAGAGGGCGCCGCAGCCGACGAAGACCGGGGCGGTGCCCCAGGCCCCGACGGCGGCGCCGACCAGCGGGTAGGCGAGCGGGGCGAGACCGACCATGGTGAGCATCACGACGGAGGTGACCCGGCCCAGGTAGGCGGGGTCGGCGGCGGTCTGGATGAGAGTGCTGTCCAGGCTCCCGAAGACGCCCGCGCTCAGACCGACCAGGGCGGCGAGGACGGCGGCGGCCCACAGCTGCGGTACGAGCGCCATGGCCGCCGCGCCGACGCTGCCCGCGAGCAGGCTGCCGGCCATGGTCAGGCCGGCCCGGGGGAGCCGCCCGGCGACGGCGAGCAGCGCGGCACTCGCGGCGGCCCCGGCGCCGAAGCAGCCGACGATCCAGCCGTAACCGGAGGGGCCCCAGCCGCGCTCGGCGTTGAGCAGCACCATGCCGACGTTGAGAGTGCCGGCGAGGCCGAGTTCGCAGACCGCCCCGGCCACGACCAGCGGGCCGATCAGGCGGTGGTGGCGGATGTAGCGCAGCCCGTCGAGGAGCTCGGCGCGCGCGGTGCCGGGCCGGGGCGGTGTGCCGGCCCCGGACGGGGTGTCACCCGGAGGGGCTTCGAGCGGACTGATCCGGACGGAGAGCAGGAGCGGCAGGGAGAGCGCGAAGAGCAGACCGGCGACGGCGAAGGCGGCGGCCGGGCCGCCCAGGCCCATGGCCAGGCCGCCGAGCGGCGGTCCGGCGATCTGGGCGAGGCGCATCGACAGCGAGCGCAGGCCGGTGACCCGGGCCAGCTGGTCCGGGCCGGTGATCCGGGGCGGGAGGGCGCCGACGGCGGGGACGAACAGGGCGTCCACGGCGCCGAAGAGGAGCGCCACCGCGACCAGCAGCCAGAGCGCGGGCGTGGTCAGGGCGATGCCGGCGGCCACCGCGAGGATGAGCAGACAGCGCACGGCGTCGCTGCCGAGGACCACCCGGCGCGGGTCGAGCCGGTCGGCCAGGACCCCGCCGCCGAGCATGAGCAAGGCGCGCGGGGCGGCGCCGGCGGCCATGACCAGGCCGACCTCGGTGGGGCCGGCGGACCGCTGGGCGGACCAGCCGAGGGCGGCGAAGTACACGCTGTCGCCGATCAGCGAGGCGGTGTAGGCGGTGAGCCAGCGCAGCACGTTGCCGTCGCGGTGGGCGGGCGGCGCGGCGGCCCGGCGGGAGAGGGGCGGTTCCGTGAGGACCATGGGGGACTCCGGAGGTCGGGACACGGCGGCGCCGGCGGCCGGGGGCCGGCCTGCGCCGGTGCTCGGGGCCGGCCTGTGCCGGCGTCAGGGGCGGAAGGGGAACCCGTACAGGTGGACGGACACGTGCTCGCGGCCCGCGGTGTCGCCGGCCGCCCCGGCGGCCTTGCCGCGTTCCCGCCAGCGCCGGGCCAGGGCCTGCAACTCCTGTTCCATCTCGGTGAGTTCGGCGGCGGTGAGGTCGAGCAGCCACTCGGAGGTGAAGGCCGCGTCGGTCCACTCCTTGCCCCAGGCGGCACTCCGGTCGAGGTAGGCGCGGTACTGGGCGGAGCGGGAGTCGACCAGGCCCTTGGTCACCGCGTCGACGACGGCCGCGCCCTCGGGCGTGCCGGCGAGGTCGGACTCGCGGAAGCCCCAGCCCTCCTCGGAGGCGACCTCCCACCACCGCTCCCGGCCGTCGGTGCTCCGGGCGCTCGCCGCGGTGACGAAGCCCTGCTCGGCGAGCTTGCGCAGGTGGTAGCTGACCAGGGACGGAGCCTGGTCGACCTGCTCGGCGAGCTGGGAGGCGGTCGCGCTGCCGGAGGCGTAGAGCAGCCGGTAGAGCTGCATCCGCAGCGGGTTGGTGAACGCCTTCAGGCGGGACAGGTCGGTGATCCGGTCGGGCCGGGGCTTCTCGGGCATGCGTCGACGATAGATCTGAAGGAAAAATTGCGCAATAAAAATTTCAGATCTTCATGTCGGATCGTCAGGACGCCTGCGGCCGGACACGCTTGCCGGCCACAGGACTCGCTACGTGGCTACCGACTGGCCCAGGGCTACGCCAGGCGCGCCGCGGCCAGGGAGAGGGCGCGGTCGAGCGCCGTCTCGGCGTCACAAGGGACGTCGGGCTGGACGCCGATGCCCTCCCAGTTGGTGCCCGAGACCGGGTTGACCGCGCGGGCGAAGGGCACGCTCAGCTCCAGGTGCGGGTGCACCGTCCAGCCCTCGCGCGGGTGGGCGCCGCCGCGGGTGACCTCCCCGACGACCTCGGCGCGCCCGAGCTGCTGCAGGTCGTAGGCGAGTTCCTCGCCCCCGGAGAAGGTGTCCGCGCTCGTCAGTACGTAGATCGGCTTGCTGCCGCCGAAGCGGGTGCCGGGGACGAAGGGGGGCGTCCAGGACTGTGCGCCCACCTCGTCCTTCCGCGAGAACATGGTGTTCAGGTGGGTGCGGCCGTCGAGCAGGTAGGCGCAGACGAAGGCGACCGTGTTCGGGTCGCCACCGGTGTTGCGGCGCAGGTCCAGGATGAGGGCGCGGGCGGGGGCCACCAGGGAGAGCGCCGCGGTCAGCGGCGGTGCCGCCCAGTCCAGCGGGAACAGCTTGGGTCCGATCTCCAGGACCGCGACGCCGTGGTCGAGGAGTTCCACGCGGGGAACGCCGTTCAGGAAGGTGTCGAACTCCCTGCGCACCATGGCGAGTACCGCCGCACCCGGCTCCGGCGGCACCGGCACGGCGTGGTACTTGAGGCCCAGGTGCAGGTCGCCGTTGACGGACCGCAGGTCCGCGGTGACCGCTTCGGACAACTCCTGGGCGGATTCGGTCCGGTAGGCGCCCTCGGCGCTCCGTCGCCTCAGCAGGTCCGCCAGTTGCCGGGCGACGTCGGGGAAGACGTAGTTCTCGCAGACCAGGTCGGCTATCGACTCGACGACGGTGAAGGTGTCCAGGGCGGACGGCGATGTGGTGGAGGTCATGGAGAGGCAGTAGACCAGCGACTTGCCAAAGCGTCAAACGTACTTAACGCTTGATCAGGTGAGTCACCGACCGGACGAGACCGTCCAGCGGATCAGCGCGCCGCTGCAGCACGCCGCGCTCGCCCACCCCCTGCGCCAACGCCTGCTCTTCGCCCTGAGCAGCCGTCCGTCGACGATCAGCCGGCTCGCCGCGCAGCTCGGGGTGAACAAGGGCAGCGTCTCGCACCACCTCAGGGTGCTGGGCGAGGCGGGGCTGGTCCAGGACGCGGGAACGCGACGGGTGCGCGGCGGCACCGAGAAGTACTACCGGCGGACCGCCGATCGCTTCTTCGTCGCCGAACCGCAGGTAGAGGGTACGGCCGCGCTGTTCGGCGCCGTCGCCCAGGAGTTGGACCGCTCGCCCGTCGACCACCTCCTGGCACTGCGCCACCTCCGGCTCAGCCCGGCCAAGGCGGCGCGGCTCGTCGAGACGCTGGCCGGACTGGTCGACGAGACGGAGGAGGACGCGGAGGGCGAGCCGGTGTACGGCCTCCTGGTGACGCTCTACCAGCAGGTCGGGGCGTAGGGGCGGCCTGCTCCGCCAGGAGGGTCGAGGGGGCCGGGGCGGTCAGCGCAGGGTGACCTCGCGGGGGCCGTTGAACGGGGCCAGGGACAGGACCGTCTTCGGAGTGCGCAGGGCGTCGTGCTCGGCGAAGAGGCGGCGGACGGCGGAGACGTCGACCGGACCGACGGTCAGATGGGCCACCTCGTCGTACGGGGCGTGGGGCGTGTTGGTGGAGTCGGTGCCCCAGGTGTCCCAGAGGAGCGTCTCGACCTTGTTCAGGGCCGCGAGGTCGAGCCGGGTGGAGTGGGCGACGAACCACGCGCCGTTGAGCGGGCCCTCCTCGGGCGGGTGGACGCCGAAGGAGCCGGCGGCCGCCCGGTCGGAGCGGATCGTGCGCCAGGCCCGGCCGGCGACCAGGAAGCGGTCGCGCGGGACGTCCATCGGGTCGAAGTCCACCCGCCAGGCGGCGGCGACCTTCGGGTCGGCCAGCTGCGGGTCGGCGAGCAGCCAGCCCCGCCGGTCGTCCCAGTACTCGGTGGCCACGTGGTCGCAGTGGAAGCCGTCCGGGCCGAGGTAGCCGGCGAAACCGCAGCGCAACCGGGCGGGGATGCCGACGTGGCGCAGGAAGGAGCAGTGCAGCAGCGCCAGGTCCCGGCAGACGCCGACGAAGCGGTCGGCGGGCGCCCGGGGATGGCTGAGCGGGGCCGGGTCGCGGTCGGTGATCAGGTGCAGGATGTCGTCGAGGTAGCGGGTCTCGGCGTCGTGGTGGAGCCGGTTCGCCGGGATGGGGTGGTGGAACAGCCAGCCTTCGAGGCGATGGATGATCAGGTTCCGGGCGATCCGGGCGAGTCGGCGGGGGTCCTTGGGGAGATCGGCGTAGCGGGGGAGGTGGGCGCCGGGGTCGGAGAAGACGCTCTGTCCGAGGTAGAACGCGGGGAAGTCGGCGGAGGGCACGGGGAGCTCCCATGGGGCTTCGGCCGCATGATCGATGGCTGGGCCGCTGGTGCTCACCGTGGCAAATTTCGGGGGCGATTGTCCAGAAGAGCCCGATGGGCAGGGGTGGTTCGGCAGATCGGTGTCGTTCGGCGGGTGGGGGTCGTCCGGTGGGAGGGCGTGGTCGGGTCGATCGGGACGCTTCGGCGGGTCGGGCGGGTCGGGCGGTTCAGTCGGACGGTTGGCGGACCGGGGTGGGGACGGCGCCGCCGTCGAGGTGCTCGACCCGGACGCCGGGCAGGGTGCGGGACCACGCCCTGGCGAGCGGGGCGAGCCGGGCGGCGGAGAGCGGCTCGGGGCCGAGGCCGATCGGGAGGTGGACGCGGCCGTCGGCCGTCCGGTACGGGTGGGGCCAGGCGTGCAGCCGGGTGGCCCCCGCGTCCTCCAGGGCGGTCAGCAGGGCGCGGATGCGGCCCCGGACGAGGCCGAGTGACTCCTCGTCGGTGCCGACCACGGCCCAGGCGGCGTGCCGGCGGTGCAGCGGGGGAGCGGCGAGCAGGGCGGGCCACGGGTTTCCGGCGGCCGTCCCGGTCTGATCGCCGGCTTCCCGGGCTTTGGCGGCTTCCCCGGCGTCGGTGGCCTCCCCGGTCTCGGCGGCCTCGGCGGCCTCGGTGGTCAGTTCCCAGGCGCGGTAGAGCTCCTCGCTGAGCAGATCGCGGGCGTCGGCGCCGACCTGGGTGGTGCAGCTGCGGACCGGGGCGGAGGGGGTGAGGACGGTGAGCGGGCCCGGGGAGGCCGGCAGCGGGTCGCCGGTGAGGGCGACGGGCCGGCGCCAGTCCCAGCCCGCCCAGGTCTCGGTGAAGCGCCGGAAGAGCTCCTCCTCGGGGCTGCCGGTCGCCTCCAGGACCGTCCGGGCGGCCAGCACCGACCAGGCGAGCGAGGGGAGTTGGCCGAACGGCGCGGAGTCCAGGCCGCGCGCCCGGGCCCAGGCCTTGACCTGGCGGGCCAGCCGGACGAAGCGGGTGTGCCGGTCGCCGAGTGCCGTCAGGATCGCCTCGGCGTCCGTGACCGCGCTCAGCGCGACGGCCTCGGCCCCACCCAACTCCCTACGGTGCTCGACGGCTCGGGCCGGGTCGAGCGCGCCGGTGAAGACCACCACGAGGTCCACCGCCAGGCCGTCGGCGGTCAGCCGCAGCCCCGGCACCCGGGCGCCGCGCACCTCGCGCAGCCCGCGGGCCCCCGGCAGCGCGGCCGCCACCCGGGCGTGGACGGCGGGCAGATCGGCGGGGCCGGGCAGCGCCGCCACCAGGTCCAGGTCGGCCCCGTCCAGCTGGCAGCCGAGCCGCCGGGAGCCGACGGTGTGCACCACGCCCTCGGGCAGGGCCGCCGCGATGCGCCGGGCCAATGCCCGGGCGGTGGAGGTGCGTTGAGGCGGCTCCGGGGCCGGCGAGGCGATCGGCTGCTCGGGCACCGGCCGCACCTCGCCCGTCCCCAGCGAGACCACCGCGCGCGGCCGCATCGGCTCGGAGCCCCGGCGGGAGAGCACCACCAGCTCGCCGACCCGGGCCGAGGCCCCGGGGAGCCGGGCCGCGCAGTCGGCGGCCACCGGCTGCGGGTCGTCGCTGCGCCCGAGGGTCAGGTGCGGGGTGAAGCCCCCTGCCCGGCCGTGGCAACGCGGGAAGCGCCGCTCCAGCGCGTGCCGCAGCGCCGCCCAGGGCGCGGGCGAGCCGGCGGCCGGGTCCAGCCAGACGGTGGCGTCCTCGCGGTGCCCGAAGGTGTGCACGCCCTCCAGCCGCGCGGTGAACGGTGCCGTCTCGGCGACGGCCGCACCGAGCAGCGGCAGGGCGCGGTCGAACTCGGACTCCGGGACGAAGCCGAACAGCAGGTTGACGTGCGGGGGCCAGCGGCGCAGCTGCGGGTCGTAGGCCTCGCGCAGGCGCTGGATCGGCGGCCACAGCTCCTCGGGCGGCAGCCAGGCGACGGCGGTGCGGGCGGTGGGTGCGGCGTCGAGGACGTCCGGCGGGCCGTTGTCCGGGTCCTCGCCGTCGAGCGCGAGGTCCACGGCCACGCCGTAGTGGTCGGAGGGGAGGAGCCCGTCCCCGGCCGGACGGTCGCCGAGCAGGACGGCCGCGGTGGCGCGGGTGCCGTCGGCGCGGTGCAGGACGCGGTCCAGGCGGCCCGGGCGGCCGGTCAGCGAGGAGACCGCGGCGAGCGGGTTGGCCGTCGGGTCGAAGGTGGGGGTGTCGTCGGCCGGTCCGTGCACCTGGGTCCAGGCGTCCCGCAGGCCGAGCGCGACGGCCGGGCCGGCCGGGCCGGAGCGGCCGTCGTTGAAGTCCCCGAGCAGCAGCAGTTCGCCCTCGACGCCGGCCAACCCCTCGGCCAGTCGGGAGAGTTCGGCCTGGCGGCGGGCGGCGCCGTCCGGCGAGTGGTCGCTGCTGAGGTGGACGGCGGCGACGGTCAGCGGCGTGCCGCCGGTCCGTACCGAGAGGGCGGCGACGGCCTTGTGCGGGCCCAGCGCGTGCCGCCCGGCCGCGGCCACCGGCAGCCGGCTGAGCAGCAGCAGGCCGTGGTCGTCGACGTCCGGCCCGAGCGGGTCGGCGCCCAGGGTGTACCCGGCGCGGATCCAGGGGGCCGCCAGCAGCACGGCGACCAGGGCGGGCTCGACCTCCTGGAGGGCGATGACGTCGGCGTCGGCGGCCTCCAGGGCGGCGAGCAGCAGGGGCCTGCGGCGGGCGGTGGCGATCCGGTCGGCGTCGTAGCGGTCCCACAGGGTGTTCCAGGTGACCACGCGCAGGCCGGTGGCCGCCGGGACGTCCGTGGCCGCCGGGACGCCGGTGGCCACCCGGGTGTCCGGGCCGGTCCCGGCGGGCCGCCAGCCGCCGCCCGGATGCCAGGCGTGCGGGACGGTCGCGGTGAAGAAGGGTGAGTGCAGCAGGGGCGGGTCGGTG
This sequence comes from Kitasatospora sp. NPDC127067, assembly GCF_042724755.1. Lineage (NCBI taxonomy): Bacteria > Bacillati > Actinomycetota > Actinomycetes > Kitasatosporales > Streptomycetaceae > Kitasatospora > Kitasatospora sp. NPDC127067. The sequence continues at coordinate 49,152 of NZ_JBHXEM010000009.1, forward strand.
CGGTGCCCGGCCTCGGTGGAGTCGAGCAGGTCCACGCCCGAGGCGCGGTCCCAGACCCGTACGCCGTCGGCCTCGACCCAGTGCACCCGGTGCCAGGGGATCTCGCCCGAGGCGGCGAAGGCCTCCAGCGGGACGCGCTCGGTGCGGTCGTCGCGCTGGCGCACGCCCAGCGTGAACCGGGCCGGGTCGAAGCGGGCGTCCCAGCGGATGCGCTGGCAGACCTGTTCGATGGGGCGCATCACTCCTCCTCCTCGTCGAGGGTGCCCGCCGTGTCCTCCACGATGCCACCGGGGCCCACGTACCAGGTGCGGTGCGCCTGGCCGGGGTAGGGCGGTCCGAAGCGGTGCAGCTGCGCGGTGAGCACCGCTTCGGGCACCGGGTGCGGGCGGACGGCATTGCGGCGGACCAGCTCCTCCGCGCCGACCGCCAGGACCACCTGGGTGATCAGGGCGTCGCGGCGCTGGGCGACGGCGTGGACGTGGGAGCGTTGCTGGCGGTTGAGCGAGGTGGCGTCCCAGACCGCGGTGGCCGCCTCGCCGTCGCCCGGGGTGCACAGGGCGGCATCCAGGCGGGCCAGTCCCTCGCGCAGCACCTCGGCGTTGTCGCGCTGGTCGGCGCGCGAGCCCCGGGCGGCGCGCAGGTCGTCCAGCGCGATCCGGGCGGTCACGCCGGTGAGCCCGGCGGCGAAGCTGCTCTTGCCGCTGCCGGAGGGGCCGCACAGGTGGACCAGCCGGGGGAAGCGGCCGTCGCGCCAGCGCCAGGTGGCCGCCACGGCCTCCTCGGCGGTGGCGATCCGGCCGAGGGCGTACGCCTCGCGGGCCTGGGCCCAGCAGCGGTCGGCGGCGTCGCGGTCCAGTCCGGCCAGCGCCTCGCGCAGCCCGGCCCGCAACCGGGCGAGCGGCGCCCCGTCGAGCAGCCCGGCGTCCTCGGCGTGCAGCGCGGACCAGGCGACCTGCTCGCGCTCCGCCCGTCCGGGGGCGGCGGTCGCGGCGACGGCGTGCAGCACCCCGAGGTCGGCGGCGGCCGAGAGCCGGACCAGCCCGGCTCGGCGCTCCGCGTCCGGGTACGGCTGCTGGAGGGCCGGGTGCAGCCCGACCAGGTCGGCGACCCGCCGGGCCAGCGGCAGGCCGAGCGGCCCGGCCAGCCGCGGCGCCAGCGACTGCCGGCGGGCGGTGCGCAGCGCGGTGGCGAGCACACCGGCCAGCCGGGCGTCCCCGCCCCGGCCCAGTTCGTCCAGCCGGGCCGACACCTCGGCCAACTCATCGGGCGGGCAGGTGAGTTCGGGAAGTTCCAGGGCGGCCGCGAGGGCGGCCGGTTCGGGCAGCGCACCGGAGCGCACGGCCCAGAGCGCGGCACCCGGGCCGAGCCCGTTCTCCACCACGGCGGCGTGCATCCAGTGGGTGTCGGTGCGTACGTGCCGCGGGCGGACCCACTTGGCGACCCGCTCGCCGAACTCGGCCCGGGAGAAGCCCCGGACCGTCCGCACCACGTAGCCCTCCTGCCGGTCGAGGTCCAACCGCAGGGCGCGCAGGGCCCGTTCGTCGTAGCGGCCGCGCCACAGCACCCGCGGGACGGGGATGCCGAGGCGGCGCAGGAAGCGGACGGTGTCGTCCCAGTCCAGGCAGTGGTCCCCGCCGTCGTCCCCGCCGTTGTCGCGGCCGTCGTCGTGGCCGTCGTCGTGGCGGTTGGGTTCGCCGCCCGTCCAGACCGAGAAGCCGTAGAACCAGCTCTCCAGGTCGGTGTACGGGATCGAATGCCGGGCGAACAGGTTCTCGCCGCAGATCCGCCAGCCCTCCGGGATGCGCGGGGCGATCCGGCCCTGGAGGCCCTTCACCCAGGCGCGGGAGGGGTGGTGGGCGGAGTCCAGCGAGCGGGCGTGCAGGCCGTCGCGGTAGAGCGTGGTGTTCTCGCCGTCGAGCTTCTCGGTGACGACGACCTCGGCGCCGGCCAGCGCGGACAGGTCCCCGGTCCGTACGTCGTCCGCCGCGGCGCCCGGTGACCAGGGCAGATGCGGCGTCCGGGGGTAGTGCACACGCATGTCCTGCTCCCTGGGCGTTCTTGATCCGGCCGACACTGTAGGAGCCGCCGCCGAGCCCGGGCCACCGATTAAACGGCGGGTCCCCGGGTGCCGAAGGACCTGGGCCGACACGCGGGCAGGAACGTCCCTGCATCACCGGACCGCGCCACCGGGGTCCAATGACGCGACCCGACACAACGTCAACAGGGGAGGCCGAGCGGTGGAGACGAGGACGAAGGACGAGGACCCGGTCCGGGTGCTGGACGTGACGGGCGCCGACTACCGCCGGGCGTTCGAACTGTTCCTCGCCGGAACGGACGAGAAGCCGATCACCCACGACCGGCTGGGCGAGATCGTGGCCACCCTGCCGCACCGCCGGGTCCTGCTCGACCTCGGCGCGGGCGACGGCCGCACCACCGCCTACCTGAGCCGCTCCTTCGACCGCACGATCGCGGTGGAACCCAGCGCCGCGATGCGCGAGAAGCTCGCCGTGGCCTGCCCCGACGCCCTGGTCCTCCCGGACCCGCTCGACCGGGCCGACCCGCCCGAGCGGGCCGACCTCGTCCACCTCTCCCACGTGCTCTACTACGTGCCCGAGGCGGACTGGCTCCGCACCGTCAACCGCGCCCTGGACTGGACGGCCCCCGGCGGCACCCTCCTGGTCGTGCTGCAGAACCCGGAGAGCCCCTGCATGCGGATGGCCGCGCACTTCACCGGCGTCCGCTACGACCTCCGCCCGCTCGCCGACCGCGTGCGCGAGCTCCACCCCGAGCACGGCTACGCCCTCGAAACCCTCGACCTCCACTACCGCGCGCCCGACCTCACCGCGGCCGTGGACGTCGCCGAGTTCATGATCAACGTCGCCGACCTGGCCACCCTCGACCCCCGCCCCTCCCGCACGGCCCTGGCCGCCTACGTCCAGGACCACTTCGCCCTCCCCACCGGCGGCTTCGCCATCGGCCACACCCAGGACATGCTCATCATCCGCCGCGCCGCCCGGTCCTGAGCCGAGCCTCCGAGGGCGATCCGAGGGCGCGGGCCGCCTGGCCGTGACCAGAACTCGATTGCGTCACAGAGAGGTTGGCGCCCCACGGAGCGGGCAGAGCCGATCCAGGCAGCACGCGACCGAGGGGGACGGTGTCCGATGCCTTCAGCCATGCCGCGCGGTTCGGACGGACCGGGCGCGTCCCGGACCGGCGTTCCGGTCCGACCGTGGACGACCCCCGCCCAGCGGGCGGCGCCGCGCCGGTCACGGGCCGGCCTGGTGACACAGTTCGTCCTGCAGTTCCTCTACCTCCCGCTGGGACTCCTGCTCGTGATCGGCTGGATGGTCCTGGCGTTCTGGGGAGGCTCCGTCGGCGGCGGCGGTCCCGATGCCGCCGACCTGGCCGACACCCTGGCGGGGCTGTCGGCAGCCGGGATCTCCTGGCGCCGCCTGCGCGTCGAGTGGAACGGCAGGCCCGAGGAGTGGGAGCGGTTCACCGACGAGCTCCTGCGGAACCGTTTCGCCGCCGCCGAGCGGACCAGCGGCTGGAGACCGGCCGAGCTGCCGCCAAGCGGCGTGCGCCGGGCCGTCACGGGTCTCGAACGCCACCACTACCGTGGGCTGACCCCGCTGCGGGTCGAGGAGCTGGCCGGGCGGCACGACTGGTCGACGGACTGGGGGAAGAGCAGGGCGGTGCAGGGACAACTGCACTTCTACCGCCTCCTGCCACCTCCCGTGCCGACCGGTGTGCCCGATCCGTCCGGACCACCGCCCGAGCCCGGAACACCGTGGGGCCCGATGCGCTGCCGGGTGGTGGTTCCCCTGCTCACCCTCGTGCTCGTGCCGAGGGTGAGCCTCCTGGAACTCCACCGCAGCCCGAACGCCTACGTGCGCCATCTGCGGAAACACCTGCGGAAACGTTTCCGGGCCGAGCTGGCGCGCGAACGCAGCAGGAACCACTACCGCTTCGACGGGACGGGCCGGGTCCTGCGCCGGGTCGCCGTCCGGGCCCGGCACTACCGGGGTGCGGGCGCCGCAGCCGTCCTGCGGGTGGCGGCCGAACAGGGCTGGAAGCTCGACCACTCGTTCCCCACCGACCCTCGGCACACCGTTCACCTCTGCCTCCCGGACGGCGGCCGCCACCCCGGGCACTGACGCCGCACACGGGTGCCAGGCCCGCTTCGTCCGCGACTGCCCGGCGCACCGGTCGGCGTGTCGTCAGGCAACCGGCCCAACCGCGCGCGCGTCCGCCCCGTCGGGCTGGTGAGCTGTGCCGGGAGTCCGCGACCCGACCGGTCTCCCCGACGGACCGAGGGAGGACCCCGTGCCGGACACGCCGACGTCGTACGCCGACCTGCGCGCCCTCGTGATCAACTGCACGCTGAAGCGCTCCCCGGAGCGCAGCCACACCCAGGGCCTGATCGACGTCAGCACCGGCATCCTGGAACGCCAGGGCGTCGCGGTCGACGTCCTGCGGGCGGTGGACATCGACATCGCCACGGGGGTCTGGCCGGACATGACGGAGCACGGCTGGGAGACCGACGAGTGGCCGGTGATCTACTCCCAGGTGATGGCCGCCGACATCCTTACGCTGGCTGGACCTGTGTGGCTGGGCGACAACTCCTCCGTGATGAAGAAGGTCATCGAGCGGCTCTACGCCTGCTCGTCGATCCTCAACTCCGAGGGCCAGTACGCCTACTACGGCCGGGTCGGCGGCTGCCTGATCACCGGCAACGAGGACGGCGCCAAGCACTGCGCGATGAACGTCCTCTACAGCCTCCAGCACCTGGGCTACACCGTCCCGCCCCAGGCCGACGCGGGCTGGGTCGGCGAGGCGGGCCCCGGCCCGTCCTACCTGGACGAGGGTTCCGGTGGCCCGGAGAACGACTTCACCAACCGCAACACCACCTTCATGACGTGGAACCAGCTCCACCTGGCCAGGATGCTCAAGGACGCCGGCGGCATCCCCGCCCACGGCAACCAGCGCTCCGAGTGGGACGCCGGCTGCCGCTTCGACTTCGAGAACCCCGAGCACCGCTGAACCGTCGGCCGTCCGCGTGAGGGGGCTGGCACGGCCGGCAGTGGATGTTCGTCATCGAGGGCCTTCCCTGCGTTCTCCTGGCCTTCGTCGTCCTCAAGTACCTCCCGGACGGCCCGGCCGCGGCCCCGTGGCCGACCGCCAAGGAGGCGGCGCTGGTCGGCGAGGCGGCGACTCGCGAGCAGCAGGACGGTGCCAAGGCCGCCGGGACCAGCTGCGGTTCCCTGCTGACGGTGCTGCGCGACAAGCAGATGCCCATCGCGATCTTCGCCGACTGGACGCATCAGGTGGCGCTCTACTCCGTCGTCCACTTCCTGCCCGGCATGACCGGTGGCTTCGTCGGCTCCTACGTCATGGGCTGGGCCGAGGAGAGCACCGGCAACCACCTGGCCGGCCTGTGGATCTCCGTCGTGCTGCTGGCCCTCGGTGCGCGGCGGCCGCCACCCGCCTGCGGTTCTCGCCCGAGGACGAACAGGGCAACGAGGGCTGACCCCTTTCCCGGGCCGGCCGACCGGCCCGGGAACCGGCCCCGCAGCCGGTCGCGCCGGGGGCACGGACGGCAGGTGGCGCCGGCGCCGACTCCGCCGACCGGCACCCCCGGCGACGGCCGGGCCGAGGCCCGCACCAGCCCGGAGGTCCCGGCGGTGAAACCGGCGAACGATCAGGCCACCACCGGCCGCCCTGCACCGCGCCCGCTCCGCACTTGCGGGCCGGCCTGCCGCCAGGCCCTCTCTCGCGGATCGCCCTCGGACCCACGTCCGAGGCATCGGCCGATCCCGGCCCCGACGAGACCGATCCGCCAGGAACCGGCTCGATCAGGTGATCCGGCAGCGAACTCCTCAGTGTCTCCCCTGATCAGGGCGGCCACCGAATTCATGACACCCCCCGGTGCGGCGGTGGCCGGTCAGGAGCTGATCACCTCCAGGACGGGATGGAAGGCGGTGTGGCTGCGGGCGTCGAGGTTGACGGCGAGGCCGACGGTGGCGAGGGGCTGGAAGAGGGCCAGGGCGAGGGTGGGATTGTCCGGGGTGATGGCGGAGGTGACGTCGAGGGGGATCCAGTCGGGAGTGGTGGAGATCCGGCCGATGCCGAGGGGTTGGGCCAGGGAGGGGGCGTTGGCCCAGGTGACGGCGAGTTCGGTCCAGGGGGTGGGGGCGGTGGTGAAGGCCTGGAGGGTGGCGAGGGTGCCGCCGGAGTCGGCGGCCGCGCCGTGGACCCAGAGGACGGCGCGGCGGACGGTGCCGGGGACGGCGGTGGTGTCGAAGGTGAAGAGGGCGCGGCGGCTGAAGCCGCTGTCGGTGGTATCGGTGTTCTTGACCGTCAGGGTGGTGGCGGTGCCGTAGTTGGTGGTGGCGTAGGAGCCGTCGCGGACGAAGCTGTCCTGAGTGGGGTCGAGCAGGGTCGCGGTGGCGGCCGCCGGGGCGCCGGAGGCGGTGGTGAGGGTGATGGTGCGGCCGGCGCCCTGGGTGCCGCCGAGCTCCACCAGGAGGGTGACCGTGTCCTCGGTGGAGAGCACGCTGACGCCTTCGGCGGCCGCGGTGGGGCGGCCCGTGCCGGCGAGGGTGACCGTGACGGTGGCGGCCCGGCGGGACGGGTCGGCGACGGTGACGGTGCGGGTGCTGGCGGTGTCGCGGACCAGCACCGAGCAGGGGGCGGAGGCGGAGAGCGGCCCGGCCGTGCCGGCGGCGAAGAAGTTGGCGGCCGTCACACCCGAGGCGGAGTCGGATATCGCCTGAACCGTACGGGAGTTGGCGAGGGTGGTGACTGTGGGGGCGGCCGCCCGGGCCGCGGTGGTCGCGGCGGTCGCGCCGGGCAGCAGCTGGTACTCGTACCCGGCGTCGGTGGGGTCGGTGCCGTGGTCGAACCAGAGGGTGAGGTAGCGGCGGGTGAGCTGCTCGGTGGAGCCGTTGGTGTTGATGTCGTGCCAGCTGCCGGTGCGGGCCTCGCGCTTCGCCTGGAGGGTGGTGCCGGCGGGCAGGACGTAGCCGCCGAAGCCCGCGACGGCGACGGCGCGGGCGCCGTCGAAGCGCTGGGACCAGCCGAGGGTGGTGGGCTGGGCGGCGCCGTCCACGGTGAGGGCGTGGGTGCCTGCGGGGCCGAGGTTGCGGTTGTCGACGACGGTCTCCACCGGGGTGCCGTCGGTGCAGCCGATGCCCGCACCGAGACAGACCACCGAATCGTCCAGCAGGAACCAGGACTTGCGTCCGGTCAGGGTGGAGGAGAGGCCGCGCAGGTCCTGGCCGACGGCGGCGTAGGTGCCGTCGGTGGCGCCGCCGGCCCAGGTGGAGTCCGGGCGGGGTGCGCCCCAGGCGCCGCCGGCGGCGTCGGCGAGCGGCTTGGCCGAGACGGTGGTGCCGGGGAGGCGGTACGGGTCCACGGTGGGCCAGAAGGCGTCCGAGTACTGGCCGTTGCCGGAGGTGGCACCCCACCAGGAGAGCATGCCGTTGTTGGTGTGCCAGCCGCGCAGGTGCTCGCCGTTGCCGGTCTCGTAGAAGGTGGTGCGGGCGGAGCAGAGGCTGAGCGAGGCGGCCCAGCCGGAGCGACGGACCACGGTGCGGTCCATCGCGAACACCCGGGCGCCGAGCGGCTCGGGGGAGGCGGCGGTGGCGGAGTTCAGGAGCGCCTGGGCGCGGGCGAGCTCGGGGACGTCGAGGTAGGCGTTGGAGAGGTAGGGGAGGTAGTAGTCACGGGTGAGCCAGCCCTTCACGGCGGAGCGCCAGGCGGCGGACTGGGCGGCCGGGGCGGCACCGGAGTCGGCGAGGCGGAGGATGTGGCCGATCAGGGTGTGGCCCCGGGTGTGGTCGTCCTGCTGGAGCTGGAACTGGTCGCCGCTCTGGCGGCCCCGGCTGACGGCCCGCCCGCTGACGGAGTCCATCACCAGGCCGTTGTAGAGGAAGGGCGCGTAGGCGTCGGTGACGGCGTCGAAGACGTTCTGCCGGGACGGGTCGGAGATCTGCCAGGCGGAACCGGCCAGCAGGGCGAAGAGCCTGCTCAGGCCGCCGAGCAGCACCTCGCCGTAGGAGCCGGTGTACGGCACCCAGGTGTGCTGCACGAAGGAGCCGTCGGCGTACAGGCCGTCACCGGTCAGTACGTACGGGAAGACCGGGGAGAGCGCGGTGGTGGCGGTGGTGAGCTTGGCGGAGGTGCGACCCAGCACGCCGCGCAGGGCCAGGACGCGGCAGAGGTCCACCCGGTTGCCGCCCGTGCTGGTGCCGGTGTAGCTCGACACCTGGGAGTCGGGGACCTGGCGGTCCACGGCGGCGAGCAGGGCGGAGAGCCGGGTGGGCGTCAGGAGGTCGTGGACCAGGACGCAGATGTCGAGGAGGGCCTGCGGGGTGCCGATCTGCCAGTCCCACCAGTTGCCGTAGGCGGTGGCCGTGGGGGTGTAGGCGCCGGGGGTGGTGTTGAGGTGGTTCAGGCCGGTGGTGATCGCGGTGGCGAGGGTCTGGTCACCGGTCAGACCGGTGCCGGGCTGCGCCCAGGCCATGGCCATGGTGCGCAGGCGGGTGTGGGAGGCGGTGACGTTCGCCGAGTTGGTGCCCAGGGGGAGGTCCGGCCAGAGGGAGGTGGAGGCCGGGGCCATGGCCTGGAGCTGGGTGCGGGCCCGGTCGCCCAGGGCGGCGAGGGTGGTGGCGTAGGGGGCGGTTGCCGGGTCGAAGCCGGTGCCGGTGAGCAGGTCGCGCCAGCGGAGGCGGAGGGTGTCGTAGGCGTCGGCCGCGGCCGTGGCGGGGGTGGGGAGGGTGCCGAGTGTGAGGGCGGTGGTACCGATGGCGGCGAGTTGCAGCAGGCGGCGGCGGGAGAGCAGGGCGGGGTTCGGTGCGGCGGGCACGAGGGGAGGTCCTCCCTGGAGGTGGGGGCCGGGCGGGACGACGGTAAGCGCTTTCCCGAAGGGCCGTCAACGGGTGGGGAGGAGACCGGGAGGGAGCGTGGCAGGAGACTGGTGATCGCATGCCGGACAGAGGAGGCCGGCTGCTCCGCGCCTGCATGCCGGGCAGGGGCCAGCGCCCCTCGGCGGCGGCGTCGCGTCCCTCGGCGGCGGGGCGCCCCCGTGCGAGGCGCCCCCGTGGTGGCGCGGAGGACCACCCGGACCGGCGCGTCGAAGCCTCCTCCTCCGTCGCCGGAGCCCGGGCCGGGTGCAGCGGTGCAGCGGTGCAGCAGGAGTCGAGGGGCGCGGGCGCGCGGGCCGGCTGGGGCAGGGGCACACCTCCCGAACGGGGTCGGGCTACCGTCCGTTCGCGGCCGTCGCCCGCCCGCGCAAGGAGACCCCGAAGCGTGTACGGAGCCGGTGCACCTCCCACCAGGCCACCGCCGTCACCGTCGCGGGTCCGCCGACCACGGCGCACAGCTGCACGGGCGGCGGGCCGGGCGGCAGGCCGCCGAACAGCAGCCCGATCCCGGCGAGCTCCCAGACCACGATGCCGGTGAGGATGGGCGGGAACGTCGCGTGCACCCGGTCCATGGTGAATGCCGTACGGGCCACCGTCGGTGAGGCGAAGGCCACGAACATCAGCACCCAGATCGGCGCCGTCATGACCAGCAGGTCGAACAGCGGCCCGAGGAACAGGCCCTGGACCGACCCCCGCGCCTGCGAGGCCAGCCACAGCAGAGCCGGAACCGCCGTGCACGCGCCAACGTACTTCAGGGCCATCAGCACCGCAGGCCGCACCTGCGCCCGCATGGCCGGTCGGGCGGCCGGCCCGGCGAGCCGGAACAGGACCCCGACCACCACCGGCGTGGTCACCAGCACCAGCACCGGCGTGACCGCCAGCCGGATCTCGAACTGCTCGTCGAGCCGGCCCCAGTCGTCCGACGACCCGTACACCACAAGGACCCAGAACGCCGCCGCGAGCGCCAGCCACCCCCGGATCCGCTGCACCCGCAGCACCGCCTCGTCGGTGATCCCCGGCGGCCCCGGCACCGCGAACACCCGCCGCGCCTGCCGCCGCGCCGTCCTGGCCATCGGGTAGAGCCCCAGGAACACCAGCAACGGCCACAGGCAGAACATCAGCGGCACCAGGACCCAGCCCCCGACCGTCCGCCGCACGGGCGCCAGCACCTCCCGCAGGGTCGGCCACTCCTCGCCCCGGAACCGCTGCCACAGCGGGACACCACCCGGCTGCTGCGGCTGATGGGGCCCCTCCCGGTAGGGGGCCCGCCGCAGGCGCTCCTGATCTCCGTACCTCACGCCGAGTTCCTCACGCGCGCTGTGCCCGTCTGCCGACACATGATCAATCCGTCAGCGCCGCACCCTACTGCTGCCCGCCGGGCCTCACCCACCCGGCCCCGGCTCCACCGAGCCGATCCAGGTCAGTTCGCAGCCGGTGCCGTCGGCCGTGCGGGCGGCTGTCCACCAGGACATCAGCCGGGCAGCCGTCGCTTCCGGCTCTGACGGCAGAGGGACGAAACCGAAGTGATCCTCCAGCTCGTGCCGCAGGAACTCGCCGATCTCCGTCTGGTCGGCACCGCCCCGGAGCCGCTGGAGGAGAGGAGCGAGCATGCAGTCGTACTCGTCCTGCACCTCGTCGGCGACGCCGATCGGATCCCACGCGTTGAGCAGCTGCCGCAGACCGTCCTCGGTGATGTCGGTTCCGGATCGCATCGCTCCAGGGTGCCACCGGGGAAGCACCGTCCATCCCTCACCCCCACCTTGATCCCAACGAAACCGCCCAGCGGTGACCGGTCCTTCGGGCCCAGGGCGGGCTCGACCCACGGGCGGTGGAAGGCCCGTCGGTCGTGCCGTGCCCCGACCGGTTTCCGCGCCTGCGGTGCGAGGGGCCACGGGTCACCAGGTGACCGGCAACGCCTGCAGGCCGCGGAAGACCAGTTCCGGTACGTAGGTGAGCTCGGATTCGTCAACGGCGAGGCGCAGTCCCGGATACCGTTTCACCACGGACCCGATCGCCACCCGCATCTCCCGGCGGGCCAATATCGCGCCGAGGCAGAAGTGCGGCCCGTGCCCGAAGGCGAGGTGCGCTGCCGGTCCTTCGCGCGTGATGTCGAAGCGGCCGGGATCCGGGTACACGCCGGGGTCGCGGTTGGCCGCGACGATGACCGGCAACACCGGTTCGCCCGCCCCCAGTTCGACGCCCTCCAGATCGACGGGCTCGGTCGTGACCCGGACCTCGGCCGAGGTGAAGAGCCTGCTGTAGCGCAGTAGTTCGTCGACCGCCGGTCCGATCAGGTCCGGTGACGACCGCAGCAGCGCGAGTTGGTCCGGGTGGCGCAGCAGGGTCAGGAACGAGTTGCCCAGCTGGTTGACGGTCGTCTCGTGGCCGGCGATCAGCAGGCCTTCGAGGTTGGCCAGCAGCTCGGGTTCGGTGAGGTGGTCGCCCTCGTCGTTGGCGGCGACCATCGCCGAGATCAGCCCGTTGTCCGGCTGCGCCCGCTTCTGACGCACCAGATCGGCGAGCCAGTCCTGCATCTCGCCCTGTGCGGCCCGAAGTTCGTCCGGAGTGATGTTCGTGACGAACAGCCGCCTGGTCCACCTGCGGATGGCCTCCGCCTCGGAGTAGGGCACGCCGAGCAGCTCGCAGATGACCATCAACGGCAGTGGAGCGCAGAGGCCTGCCACAAGATCCGCGGTTGGATCGAGGGAGTCGAGCAGGGAGTCCGCGATGGACTGCACGCGTGGTTCGAGCTGATCGACCATGCGCGGGCTGAACGCCTGCGACATCAGCTTGCGCAGGCGGGCGTGGCGCTCGCCGTCCAGGCTGGAGACCAGTAACGGGTCGGTGGCGACGGACAGTTTCAGCGGGCTGCCCGGAAGTGTGGCCGCCTCCCGGCTGAACCGGCTGTCGCTCAGGACCTGGCGTACCGCCTTGTAGGAGAGGGCGAGCCAGACGTCCGCCGTACCCATCGACGCGAGGACGACCGGAGCCTGCGCGAGCAGGGCCTCGGCTTCGGGCTCGTTGTCGAGGTGGTGTGGTGTGGTGAGGGGGAACGTGGCTCGCATCGCTGCCTCCTGACTGGATGTCACCAGGTCCGGGCACCGGGTGCCGGGCGCGAACGGCCGGGACCGACGCACGGATCGGTGACAGCTGGGTTGTGTGCCGCCGGGGGCGGTGGCGCTTCGCGATCGTCTCGAAGTCGAGGGGGTCAAACGGTTCATCCGGAGCTGTCGGTGGCGCCGGTGGTCGGTTCGCTCGATCCGGGTGGTGATCGCCGTGCGGGGGTCTTCCCGGGTGGCCGGATGGCGGCCGAGGACGTTCTTCTGCGCGAGTGCGAATGGGATTCTAGGGCGTTGTCACCGGCGGCGTCGACGGTGCCCATGAACCCGGCCCGGTCGTGGCGGTTCAGGGCGTGGACGAACTACCGTGACCGAACCGGCAGGTTCACCGGCAGATTCGCCGGCGGGTCCGCCGGCGGATACTGCGACGGGCCGTCCTTAAGAATCGACGCGTTTCATGGGGCACGGGACGGATTTCGCCACGGTGCCTTGGTCATGCAGGCATATGACGTTGTGATGTGCCTCGTTTGAGACAGCCTCCGCATGGCCTATGGCGACGGCGTGATGTTGCTGCCATGCTCGTCTGCGCGGCGGGGCGATCATCGCCTCGGCCCCCACGCTCAGCTCACCAGTGCATCTTCCTCGGAGAGCGTCGCCAACGCTGTCGCTTTCGAGGGACCGCTCCACTGATCCAGGCGCACGAAGCGCGGTCGAGTCCGGGGTCGGATACCACCGGGTCGCCGGGCTGCCCGCGCGCTCGATGATCCGGCCGCCTGCGTGGCCGGAGCCGCACCATCGGGCTGCTACGGAAACACCCAGCCTTCCTTCATTCCCCGGCTCACGAGGTGTCGATGTGATGCGCTTCCCCCTGGATTCGGACGCTGATCGTGTCGCCGTCATCGGAATGGCGGGCAGGTTGCCGAAAGCCCCGGATCCGGAGGCGTTCTGGCGACTGCTGTGCGACGGGGCCGACGCGATCACCGCGCCGCCCGCGGGCCGGCAGGGCGTACGGCACGGCGGCTACCTGGACCGGGTGGACGGCTTCGACGCGGCGTTCTTCGGTGTGTCCCCCCGTGAGGCCGCCGGCATGGACCCGCAGCAGCGGCTCATGCTCGAACTCGCCTGGGAGGCCCTGGAGGACGCCCGGATCGTGCCGAGCACGCTGACGGGCGGTCCGACGGGGGTGTTCGTCGGCTCGATGTGGGAGGACTACACGTCCCTGGCCTACCCCGGTCACATCACGCCGCACACGCTGACCGGCACCAACCGGGGCGTCATCGCCAACCGCGTCTCGCACTTCCTCGGTGTGCGCGGACCGAGCATGACGGTCGACACAGCCCAGTCGTCGGCGCTGGTCGCGGTGCATCTGGCGGTCGAGAGCCTGCGCCGCGGCGAGTCGGCGCTCGCCCTGGCCGGCGGGGTGAACCTCAACCTGACCGCCGCCCGCGAGGAGGGAGCGGCGGAGTTCGGCGGCCTGTCCCCGGACGACCGCTGCTTCACCTTCGACGCCCGGGCCAACGGCTTCGTCCGCGGCGAGGGCGGCGCCTTCCTCGTCCTGAAACCGCTGGACCGGGCCCTGGCCGACGGGGACCGCGTCTACGGTGTCATCCGGGGCAGCGCGGTCAACAACGACGGCGCCACACAGAGCCTGACCGTGCCCAGCGCGCAGGCCCAGGAACAGGTCATCCGCGAGGCACTGGCCCGCGCCGGCGTGCGTCCCGCGGATGTGCAGTACGTGGAGCTGCACGGCACCGGCACCGCTGTCGGCGACCCCATCGAGGCCGCCGCCCTCGCGGCGGCCTACCGCGACCCGGCCGAGTCCGGCGACGCCGACAGCGCCCTGCGGGTCGGATCCGCCAAGACGAACGTCGGCCACCTGGAAGGCGCCGCGGGCATCGTCGGTCTGCTCAAGGCTGTCCTCAGCGTGTACCACCGCGCACTGCCGCCGAGCCTGAACCACGAAACCCCCAACCCCGGCATCCCTCTCGACGCACTGGCGCTGCGGGTCCAGACCGCTCCGACCCCCTGGCCGCGGCCGGACGCGCCCCTGCTCGCCGGCGTGTCGTCGTTCGGCATGGGCGGCACCAACGCGCACGTGATCGTCGAGCAGGCGCCCGATGCGGCCGCGCCGCCGGCCCGGCGGCCCGCCCCTGAGGTCCGGCCGGCGCCGTGGATCGTGACGGCGCGGACCAAGCAGGCGCTACGGGCGCAGATCGAGCGCCTGCGCGAACACGTGCGCAGCCACCCGGACCTGACCGGCGCCGAGGTCGCGCACGCGCTGGCCACCACCAGAACCCGGTTCGCGCACCGCGCGGTCCTGCTCGACTCCGTCCAGGTCGCCGCCGGGCGGGCCGGCACCCCGGGCCGTACCGTCTTCGTGTTCCCCGGCCAGGGCGCGCAGTGGGTCGGCATGGGCCGGGAGCTGTACGCCGCGTACCCCGCCTTCCGGGCCGCCATGGACGAGTGCGCCCAGGCCCTGGCCCCGTACACCGACTGGTCCCTGGCCGATGTCCTGGACGGCGCCCCGCTCGACCGCGTTGACGTCGTGCAGCCCGCCCTGTTCGCGGTGATGGTGTCCCTGGCCGCACTGTGGCGCTCCTTCGGTGTCGAGCCCGACGCGGTGGTCGGGCACTCGCAGGGCGAGATCGCCGCGGCGTACGTCGCGGGCGCGCTGTCGCTGTCCGACGCGGCCCGGATCGTGGCACTGCGCAGCCGCGCGCTGGTGGCGCTGACCGGCCGGGGCGGCATGGTGTCCGTGGCCCTGTCCGCCGAGCGGGCCGAGGACTACGTGTCGCGCTGGGGCGGCGCGCTGACGGTCGCCGTGGTCAACGCCACCGGCTCGGTCGTGGTGTCCGGCGACACGCAGGCCCTGTCCGAACTGGTCGAGTCCTGCGCGGCGGACGGTGTCCGCGCACGCGTCGTCCCGGTGGACTACGCCTCCCATTCCGCGCACGTCGAGGCGATCCGCGAGCGGCTGCACACCGAACTGGACGGTGTGCGGCCGCGGCAGGGCACCATCCCGTACTACTCCGCGGTCACCGGCGGCCTCCTCGACGACACCACGCAGCTCGACGCCGGCTACTGGTACCGCAACGTGCGCGAGCCGGTCCGCTTCGACCTGGCCACCGCCGCACTGCTGGCGGACGGGCACGACGTCGTGGTCGAGGTCAGCCCGCACCCGGTGCTGCTGCCCGCCCTCGAACAGATCCTGGAACAGGCCCGCGAGCGGACCGGCGCGCCCGGCGTCGCCACCGGCACGCTGGGCCGTGACCGGGGCGGGCCGGACGTCTTCCTGACCGCGCTGTCCCGGCTGTTCGTGGCCGGCGTGCCGGTCGACTGGTCCCCGGCCGTCGCCGAGGCCGCGCCGGTCGACCTGCCCACGTACGCCTTCCAACGTCGTTCGTACTGGCTGCCCGAAGCGACGGCCGGGCAGAGCGGACGGACCCCGGCCGGCCCGGGGACGCACGCGGCGGAGACCGCCGCGCCCGGCCGGCCGGACGGCGGCCCGGAGACCCGCGACACCGGGGCGGGCGGCACGGACACGGGCGACCCCGAGTCGGGCGACACGGTCGACGCGGCCGCCGTGGTCACCGCGCAGATCGCGCTCGTGCTGGGCCACGAGAACCCCGCGGACATCGATCCCGCGCTCACCTTCAAGGACCTCGGCTTCGACTCGGTCACCGGGCTCGAACTGCGCAACCGCCTGGCGGGCGTCCTGGATCGGCAACTTCCCTCCGGTCTCGTCTTCGACCACCCGACGCCCGCGGAGCTGATCGACTGGCTGCGCACGGGCCCCGGCGACCGGCCGGCCCCCGCCACCTCCGCTGCCCCGGCCGCCCACGACGACCCGGTCGTCATCGTGGGGATGGGCTGCCGCTTCCCCGGCGGGGTGGCTTCGCCGGACGACCTGTGGCGGCTCGTCGCGGAGGGCGTGGACGCGATCGGCGACTTCCCGGACGACCGCGGCTGGGACCTGGGCGGCCTGTACGACCCGGAACTGCGCGGCGCGGGCACCACGTACACCACCCGGGGCGGGTTCCTGGAGGCGGTGGCCGGCTTCGACGCTCCGTTCTTCGGCATCTCGCCCCGCGAGGCGCTCGCCATGGACCCGCAGCAGCGGCTCGTGCTGGAGACGGCCTGGGAGACGTTCGAGCACGCCGGGATCGACCCGGCCTCGCTGCGCGGCGGCCACACCGGCGTGTTCACCGGCGTCTGGTCGTCCGGCTACGCGACCGGGCCGGGCCTGCCGGAGGACCTGGAGGGCTACCTGTTCACCGGCGTCGCGACCAGCGTCACGTCCGGCCGGGTCGCCTACCACCTCGGGCTGCGCGGTCCGGCGCTGTCCGTGGACACCGCCTGCTCGTCGTCCCTGGTCGCCGTCCACCTGGCCGCCCAGGCCCTGCGCGCGGGCGAGTGCTCGCTGGCGCTCGCCGGCGGTGTCACGGTCATGGCGACACCGCTGGGCTTCACCGAGTTCTCCCGCCATCACGGCCTCGCGGCGGACGGCCGCAGCAAGCCCTTCGCCGCCGCGGCCGACGGCACCAGCTGGGCCGAGGGCGCCGGCCTGCTGCTGCTGGAACGTCTGTCGGACGCCCGCCGCAACGGTCACCGGGTGCTGGCGGTCGTCGCGGGAAGCGCGGTCAACCAGGACGGCGCGTCCAACGGCCTGACCGCGCCCAACGGCCCCTCCCAGGAACGCGTCATCCGTCAGGCCCTCGCCAATGCCGGGTTGGAGCCGTCCGAGGTGGACGCGGTGGAAGCCCACGGCACCGGCACCACTCTGGGCGATCCCATCGAGGCCCACGCCCTGCTGGCCGCCTACGGTCAGGACCGGGACGAGCCGTTGTGGCTGGGGTCGGTGAAGTCGAACATCGGCCACACCCAGGCCGCCGCCGGCGTGGCCGGTGTGATCAAGATGGTCATGGCGATGCGGCACGGCGAACTGCCGCGAACCCTCCACGTGGACGCCCCCTCCCCGCACGTCGACTGGGCCTCCGGCGGCGTCCGGCTGCTCACCGAGGCCCGGCCGTGGCCGGAGCACGAGCACCTGCGCCGCGCCGGCATCTCGGCCTTCGGCATCAGCGGCACCAACGCCCACCTGATCATCGAGCAGTCCTCCGACCCGGACCCCGGCCACCTTCCCGAACCCGCCGGCCGGGCCGCCCCCACCGCCTGGCTGCTGTCCGCGAAGACCGACGCCGCGCTGCGCGCCCAGGCCGAGCGGCTGCACGCGTACGCGACCGCCCACCCCGACGTCCCGGCCGCCGCGATCAGCCGCGCACTGGCCGCCCGCACCCGGTTCGAGTACCGGGCCGCGGTGGTCGGCGCCGACCGGGACGACCTGCTGTCCGGCCTGGCCGCGCTCCCGCCGGGACTGCCGGGCCTGCCGGCCCGTACCGGCGGGACCGTGTTCGTCTTCCCCGGACAGGGGGCGCAGTGGGCGGGCATGGGCCGTGACCTGTACGAGCAGTCCGAGGTCTTCCGCGCCGGCATCGACGCCTGCGCCGCCGCCCTGGCCCCGTACACCGACTGGTCGCTGGTCGACGAACTGCGCCACGGCTCGCTGGACCGCGTCGACGTGGTGCAGCCGGCCCTGTTCGCCGTCATGGTGGCGCTGGCCGACCTGTGGCGGTCCTACGGCGTGCAGCCGGACGCCGTGGTCGGCCACTCCCAGGCGGAGATCGCCGCCGCGTACGTCGCCGGCGCGCTGTCGCTGCGGGACGCCGCCAAGGTCGTGGCGTTACGGTCCAGGGCACTGGCCGTCATCGCCGACCGGGGCGGCATGGTGTCCCTCGCGCTGTCCGTCGAACAGGCTGCCGGCTACCTGGCCCGTTGGGGCGAGCGGCTGACCACCGCCGTGGTGAACGGACCCGCGGCGGTCGTGGTGTCCGGCGGCCCCGACGTGCTGGACGAACTGCTGGCCGCCTGCGAGGCCGACGGCATCCGCGCCCGCCGCCTGCCCGTCAACTACGCCGCCCACTCCGCGCAGGTCGAGGCGATCCGCGAGCAGCTGCTCACCGAACTGGCCGGCATCACGCCCCACTCGGCGGCGATCCCGTTCTACTCCACGGTCACCGGCGAGCCGGTCGATACCTCCGCCCTCGACGCCGGCTACTGGTACCGCAACCTCCGCGAACCCGTACGGTTCGACCTGGCCACCGCCCGGCTCACCGCCGACGGCCACGACCTGTTCCTGGAGGTCGGCCCGCACCCGGTGCTGGTGCCCGCGCTGGATGTCGCCGCCACCGGAACACTGCGCCGCGATCACGGCGGGCTCACCGAGTTCCTCGCCGCGGCGGGACGCCTCTACGCCGCCGGAGCCGACGTCGACTGGACCCCGGTCCTGCCCCGCACCGCACCCGGGGCGGACCTGCCCACGTACGCCTTCCAGCGCGAGCCCTACTGGGTGACCGCGACCCCGCCGGTGCCCCGTGACGACTGGCGGTACGAGGTGGCGTGGGCGCCGACGAGCGGTACCGCGGTCCCGGTGGACCCGGATCGCTGGCTCGTCCTGGCCACGACCGGGCACCCGTGGGCCGAGGCCCTGCGCGAACGGGGCTTCGCGGTGGCCGACACCTGGGACGTGGCCGACACCGGGGACGCCCGGCCCGGGCCGGACGGTGTGCTGTCGCTGCTGGCGCTGGACGAGGAGCCGCACCCCGACCACCCGGTGCTCCCGGCGGGCCTGGTCCGCACCCTGGATCTGGTCCGCACCCTGGACCCGGCGCGCAGCCTGGACCCGGTGAGGACGGCGGCCGTCCCGCTGTGGTGCGCGACCAGCGGCGCCGTGAGCACCTCGGGCACCGACCCGGTCACCAGCCCGGCCCAGGCCCTGGCGTGGGGTACCGGCGCGTCCGCGGCGCTGGAGTTCCCGCACGGCTGGGGCGGCCTGGTCGACCTTCCCGCCGTGCCCGACGAGGAGAGCGTGAACGCGCTGCTCGTCGTGCTCGCCGGCACGGGCGAGGACCAGGTGGCGATCCGCGGCACCCGGCGCTTCGCCAAGCGGCTGCGCCGCAGGGCCTCGTCGGGCCCGGCCGCGCGGTCCTGGCGGCCGCGGGGCACGGTGCTGGTCACCGGCGGCACCGGCGCGCTCGGCGGACACGTGGCCCGCCGCCTCGCGCGGCAGGGCGCGGAGCACATCGTGCTGGCCGCCCGCCGCGGCCCCGACGCACCCGGCGCAGCCGGCCTGCGCGACGAACTGGAGGCAGCCGGGGCGCGGGTGACCGTGGCGGCGTGCGACGTGGCCGACCGGGACGCCCTGCGGGACCTCGTCGAGCGCGTCGGCGACATCCGCGCGGTCTTCCACACCGCCGGCGTGATCAGGGCGACCAGGCTGGCCGACACGACACCGGCGGAGTTCGCCGAGGTCGTCATGGCCAAGGTCGCCGGGGCGGCGAACCTGGCGGAACTCCTGCCGGACCTCGACGCCTTCGTCCTGTTCTCCTCCACCGCGGGCGTGTGGGGCGACGGCCACGGCGCGGCCTACGCCGCCGGCAACGCCTTCCTCGACGCCCTGGCCGCACAGCACCGCGCCCAGGGCCGCGCCACGACCTCCGTCGCGTGGGGCATCTGGGCCGAAGGCGGCATGGCGGCCCTGGAGCCCGTGCAGCGCCAGCGCACCCTGCTCGGCCTCGGCGAACTGGACCCGGGCCGCGCACTCGACGCGCTGCAGGACGTCCTCGACCACGACGAGGCCCTCGCGGTCGTCACCGAGGCCGACTGGGCACAGTTCGCCCGCGCCTACACCCACGCGCGGCCGAGCCGGCTGCTGCGGGACCTGCCCGAGGCCCACAGCCGGCCGCAGGCTCCCCGACCCGTGCCCCCCGCTGGCGGCACCGACCTGCTGGAGCTGGTCACCACCCACGTCGCCGGGGTGCTGGGACACGCCACCCCCGAGCGGCTCGACCCCCGGCAGGCGTTCAAGGACCTGGGTTTCGACTCACTGACCGCGGTGGAACTGCGCAACCGCCTGACCGCCGCGCTCGGGGTGAAACTGCCCGCCACCCTCGTCTTCGACCACCCCACCCCGGCACGGCTGGCCGCCCACCTGTCCGGCGAGTCCGGCGAGCAGGACGCGCCGCAGGCCCCGGCCCCGGCCGCGACGGACGAGCCGATCGCGGTCATCGGCATGGGCTGCCGCTACCCCGGAGGCGTCGGCACCCCCGAGGACCTGTGGCGGCTGGTCGCGGACGGCGTGGACGCGGTCGGCGACTTCCCGGCCGACCGGGGATGGGACATCGACCGCCTGTACGACCCGACGGGAAGCCGTCCCCGCACGTCGAGCACGTCCCAGGGCGGCTTCCTCGACGCCGCTGGCGACTTCGACGCGGCGTTCTTCGGGATATCGCCCCGCGAGGCGCTCGCCATGGACCCGCAGCAGCGCATCCTGCTGGAGACCGCGTGGGAGACCATCGAGTACGCCGGTATCGACCCGACCACGCTGGAGGGCACACCCACCGGCGTGTTCACCGGCATGTGGTCCACCGGCTACGCCGCCGGGCCGGTCCCCGACGACCTGGAGGGCTACCAGGTCACCGGCACCGCGTCGAGCGTGGGGTCCGGCCGGCTGGCGTACCAGCTGGGCCTGCTCGGCCCGGCACTGTCCCTGGACACCGGCTGCTCGTCGTCCCTGGTGGCCCTGCACCTGGCCGCTCAGGCGCTGCGCTCGGGAGAGTGCTCCTTGGCGCTGGTCGGCGGCGTCACCGTCAACGCGGCACCCACGCTGTTCACCGGGATGTCCCGGCAGGGGGCGAGCGCGCCCGACGGCCGCAGCAAGTCCTTCGCCGCCGCGGCCGACGGGGCGGGCTGGGCCGAGGGCGCGGGCCTGTTGCTGCTGGAACGCCTGTCCGACGCCCGCCGCAACGGCCACGAGGTGCTGGCGGTCGTCCGGGGCTCTGCCACCAACCAGGACGGCGCCTCCAACGGCCTGACCGCGCCGAACGGCCCCTCCCAGGAGCGGGTGATCCGTCAGGCCCTCGCCAACGCGGGGCTGTCGGCGGCGGACGTGGACGCGGTGGAGGCCCACGGCACCGGCACCACCCTCGGCGACCCCATCGAGGCCCAGGCGCTGCTGGCCACCTACGGTCGGGACCGGGGCGAGCCGCTGTGGCTGGGCTCGGTGAAGTCCAATATCGGCCACACCCAGGCCGCCGCCGGCGTGGCCGGCCTGATCAAGATGATCATGGCGATGCGGCACGGCGAACTGCCGCGGACCCTCCACGTGGACGCGCCCACCCCGCACGTCGACTGGGCCTCCGGCGCGGTCCGCCTGCTCACCGAACCGGTCGCCTGGCCCGGGACCGGGCGGCCACGGCGGGCCGCCGTCTCCGCCTTCGGCATCAGCGGCACCAACGCCCACGTCATTATCGAGCAGAGCATCCTCGAACAGCCCGCCGAGGCCGACTCCGCCGCACCCTCCCCCCGGGGCCGCGCGGACGACCAGGTCCTCTGGCCGCTGTCGGCCAGGTCCGAGGCGGCGTTGCGGGAGCAGGCGCGTCGGCTGGGCGCCTTCACCGCCGTGCATCCCGAGGTGGGCCCGGCGGCGGTCGGGGGCGCTCTGGCCGCCCGCGCCGTGTTCGAGCACCGGGCCGTGGTGGTGGGCACCGCCGCGGCCCTGGAGGCCCTGGCGGAGGGCGGCACGGCGCCGGGGCTGGTCACCGGGACCGCCCGTCCGTTGGGTCGGTCGGTGTTCGTGTTCCCGGGGCAGGGTGCGCAGTGGGTCGGTATGGGTGGGGAGCTGTACGGCTCGGAGCCGGTGTTCCGGGAGGCGATCGATGCGTGTGACGCGGCGTTGGCGCCGTACACGGACTGGTCGTTGGTGGAGGTGTTGACCGGCGGTGGTTCGCTGGAGCGGGTGGATGTGGTGCAGCCCGCCCTGTTCGCGGTGATGGTGGCGCTGGCGGAGTTGTGGCGTGCCCATGGTGTGGAGCCTGATGCGGTCGTCGGGCATTCGCAGGGGGAGATCGCGGCGGCGTACGCGGTGGGGGCGTTGTCGTTGGAGGACGCGGCCAAGGCGGTCGCGCTGCGCAGCAAGGCTCTGGTCGCCCTGGCCGGACACGGCGGCATGGTCTCGGTCGCGCTGTCCGCGGACGTCGCCGCCGGCTACCTGAGCCCCTGGGGCGACCGGATCACCGTCGCGGTGGTCAACTCCGCCTCGACCGTCGTCGTGTCCGGCGAACCCGGGGCCCTGGACGAACTGCTGGCAGCCTGCACCAGGGACGGCATACGCGCCCGCGCCATCCCCGTCGACTACGCGGCGCACTCGGCGCAGGTCGAGGCGATCCGCGAGCAGCTCCTGACCGACCTCGCGGACATCCGGCCCCGGCCGGCGGCGATTCCGTTCTATTCCACGGTCACCGGCGAGCCGGTCGACACCTCCGCCCTCGACGCCGACTACTGGTACCGCAACCTCCGCGAACCCGTACGGTTCGACCTGGCCACCGCCCGGCTCACCGCCGACGGCCACGAGGTGTTCGTGGAAGTCAGCCCGCACCCGGTGCTGGTGCAGGACCTGGACGGCGTGGCGACCGGCACCCTGCGCCGCGACCACGGCGCCATCGGGGAATTCCACACCGCCCTGGCCCGCCTCCACGTCCAGGGCGTCGCCGTGACCTGGCCGCACGACCGCCCGCACGGCGTCAGGCTGCCGCACTACGCCTTCCAGCGCAGCACCTACTGGCTCACCCCCGCGGCCGGCGACCACGGCACCGGGCACCCGCTGGCGGGCACCACGGTCGAACTGCCCGACGGGGGCACCGTGCACAGCGGCCGCGTCTCCACCCGCACCCACCCCTGGCTGGCCGACCACGCCGTCGACGGTACGGTCCTGCTGCCCGGCACCGCCTTCCTCGAACTCGCCACCCCGGCCGGCAGGACCCTTGACGACCTCGTCCTGCACCTGCCCCTCGCGCTCTCGGACACACCCACGGACATCCAGGTCTCGGTCGGCGCCCCGGACGACGCCGGCCGCAGCCCGGTCACCGTGCACTCCAAGGGCGGCGACGGCTGGGTCCGCCACGCGTCCGGAACCCTCGGCGGCCAGGTGACGGCCGGTCGCCTCGACTGGCCGCCCGCGAGGAACGCCGAACCCGTGGACCCCGAAGGGTTCTACGCCTTCCTCGCCGGACTCGGATACCAGTACGGACCCGCGTTCCGGGGCGTGCGGGAGTTGTGGCAGGGCGAGGACGAACTGTACGCCGAGGTGTCCGTCCCCGACGGCGCCCGCTTCGGCATCCACCCCGCGCTCCTCGACGCCGCACTCCAGCCGCTGATCCTGCTCAGCCCCGACACCCGGGTCCGGCTGCCGTTCTCCTTCTCCGGCGTCGCCGTGCACACCACCGGTGTGTCGTCCGCCCGGGTCCACCTGGCCCGCACGGGCACCGACACCTACCGCGCGACACTGACCGACCTGTCCGGCAACCCGGTCGCGGACATCACCGCGCTGACCGTCCGTCCGGCCGCCGAGGCCCGGGCCACGGTGCTGCACACCCAGTGGGTGCCCCACACCGCGGGCCCACCGACCGAGGTGGTGCCGAGCCCGGTACTCGCCGCGGAAGCCGACGCGGACTCCGTGCACGCCCTCGTCCAGCGGGCCCGCGCGCTCGTCCAGGACTTCCTGGCCGAGCAGCCGGAACGGGCGGCCGCACGCCTGGCCGTCCTGACCCGCGGCGTGGCCGGCGCGGCCGTACGCGGCCTGGTCCGCAGCGCCGCCGCCGAGCACCCCGGCCGGTTCGTCCTGGTCGACATGGGCGACGCGTCCGAGGAGGACGCGGTCCGGGCCGCCATGACAGCCGGCGACGAACCCGAACTGGCCCTGCGCCAGGAAGGCGTCCTCGTGCCGCGGCAGGCCAGGTACGCGCCGGAACCGGCCGCCCCCGACGGCGCGTACCGGCTGAGCGAGTCCGGCACCGGGCAACTGGACGACCTGGCCCTGCTGTCCTGGCAGGAGGCCGCGCTGGAACCCGGACAGGTACGGGTCGCCGTACGCGCGGCCGGCCTGAACTTCCGCGACGTGCTCATCACCCTCGGCATGTACCCGGACCGGCCCCCGTTGGGCGGCGAAGG
Organism: Kitasatospora sp. NPDC127067; assembly: GCF_042724755.1. Lineage (NCBI taxonomy): Bacteria > Bacillati > Actinomycetota > Actinomycetes > Kitasatosporales > Streptomycetaceae > Kitasatospora > Kitasatospora sp. NPDC127067. The sequence continues at coordinate 73,201 of NZ_JBHXEM010000009.1, forward strand.
GGCCGGCACCGTCATCGAGGTCGGCCCCGGCGTCACGGCCTGGCGGCCCGGCGACCGCGTCACGGGAATGATGCCCGGCGCCTTCGGGCCGCGCGCGGTCGCCGACCACCGGCTCCTGACGGCGATCCCCGACGGCTGGAGCTTCACCGAGGCGGCGTCGGTGCCCATCGCGTTCACCACCGCCTGGTACGGGCTGTTCGACCTCGGCGAACTGCGCCCCGGCGACCGGGTCCTGGTCCACTCCGGCGCGGGCGGTGTGGGCATGGCCGCCATCCAGTTGGCCCTGAACAGCGGCGCGGAGGTCTTCGCCACCGCGAGCCCCGCCAAGTGGGACACCCTGCGGCGCCTCGGACTGGCGGACGACCACATCGGTTCGTCCCGCGACACCCGGTTCGCCGACCGGTTCCCGGCCATGGACGTCGTCCTCAACTCGCTCGCGGGAGAACTCACCGACGCCTCCCTGCGGCTGCTCGCCGACGGCGGACGGTTCGTCGAGCTGGGCAGGACGGACGTCCGCTCACCCGAGGGCCTGATCTACCGGGCCTTCGACCTCAACGACGTCGACCCCGCGCGGCAGGGCGACATCCTCTCCAGGGTCGTGGCGATGGTCGCCGACGGGACACTGGAGCCGCTGCCGGTCACCGCCGCGGACCTCCGCCAGGCCGTCTCCTCCTTCCGGCTGATGAGCCAGGCCCGCCACATCGGCAAGATCGTCCTCACCGTCCCCCGGCCGATCGACCCCGACGGCACCGTGCTGATCACCGGCGGCACCGGCACCCTCGGCCAGGCCGTCGCCCGGCACCTGGTGTCCCGCTACGGGGTACGGCACCTGCTGCTCGTCAGCCGCGGCGGCGGCGCGGTGCCGCACCTGGAGCCGCAAGGGGACGTCGCCGTGCGGGTCGTGGCCTGTGACGTCGCGGACCGGGAGGCGCTGGCGGCCGTACTGGACTCGATCCCGGCCGAGCATCCGCTCACCGCCGTCGTCCACGCGGCCGGCGTCCTCGACGACACCGTCATGGAACGGCTGACCGCAGAGCAGCTCGACCGGGTGCTGCGTCCCAAGGTCGACGGCGCCTGGCACCTGCACGAGCTGACCCGCGAGCACCACCTCGCCGCCTTCGTGCTGTTCTCCGCGGCCGCGGGTGTACTCGGCAACGCCGGCCAGGCCGGCTACGCGGCCGCGAACTCCTACCTCGACGCGTTCGCCGCACACCGGCAGACCCTCGGACTGCCCGCCGTGTCGATGGCCTGGGGCTACTGGGCGGAGGCCAGCGGCATGACCGCCCACCTCACCGCGGCCGACCGCCAACGCCTCGCCCGCAAGGGCATCCGCCCCATCGGCACCGAACGCGCCCTGGCCATGTTCGACACCGCTCTGGCTGCCGGACGTCCCGCGCTGACCACGGCCGACCTCTCGATGCCGCAGACCCTGCCGACGCCGAAGGCCCCCGCGTCGGACCTGCTGTCCCTGGTCGCCGCCCACACCGCCACCGTCCTCGGCCACTCCGACGCCGCCGCGATCGCCCCCGGACTCGCCTTCCGCGACCTCGGCTTCGATTCCCTGACCTCCGTGGAACTGCGCAACCGCCTCGCCGGCGCCACCGGCCTGCGGCTGCCCGCGACCCTCGTCTTCGACCACCCCACCCCTGCCGACCTCGCGGACCACCTCACGGCCGAACTCTCCGGTGCGGCAAAGGGTGTGGTGTCGGTGGTGCCGGCCGGGGTTCCGGTGTCGGCTGATCCGGTGGTGATCGTGGGCATGGGGTGCCGGTTGCCGGGTGGAGTGGGATCGCCGGAGGAGTTGTGGGGCCTGGTGTCGGGTGGGGTGGACGCGATCGGGGGGTTTCCGGGCGATCGGGGGTGGGACGTCGAGGGGTTGTTCCATCCGGACGCGGATCATCCCGGGACGTCGTATACGCGGTCGGGTGGTTTCCTCGCGGACGCGGCGGGGTTCGATGCCGATTTCTTCGGGATCTCGCCGCGTGAGGCGTTGGCGATGGATCCGCAGCAGCGGGTGCTGCTGGAGACCGCGTGGGAGACGTTCGAGGACGCGGGGATCGATCCGACGTCGTTGCGGGGCAGCCGGACGGGCGTGTTCACCGGCATCTGGTCCTCCGGCTACGTCGGCAGCCCCGACCAGGCACCGCCCGACACCGAGGGCTACCTCGCCACCGGCATCTCGCCGAGCATCACCTCCGGCCGGGTCTCGTACCTGCTGGGCCTCCAGGGCCAGGCCGTGTCCGTCGACTCCGCCTGCTCCTCGTCACTGATGGCGATCCACCTCGCCGCGCAGGCACTGCGCTCGGGGGAGTGCACACTCGCCCTGGCCGGAGGGGTGACCGTGAGCGTGACCCCTCTGCAGTTCACGGAGTTCTCCCGCCAGCGCGCCCTGGCCCCTGACGGCCGGTGCAAGCCCTTCTCGTCGACGGCCGACGGTACGGCGTGGGGTGAGGGTGCGGGGTTGGTGCTGCTGGAGCGGTTGTCGGACGCCCGTCGCAACGGTCACCGGGTGCTGGCGGTGGTGCGGGGTTCGGCGGTCAATCAGGACGGGGCGTCCAACGGGCTGACCGCGCCCAACGGTCCCTCCCAGGAGCGGGTGATCCGCCAGGCGTTGGCGAACGCCGGGTTGGAGCCGTCCGAGGTGGATGCGGTGGAGGCGCACGGTACGGGGACGACGCTCGGCGATCCCATCGAGGCTCAGGCACTCCTGGCGACCTACGGTCAGGGGCGGGACGAGCCGTTGTGGCTGGGGTCGGTGAAGTCGAACATCGGCCACACCCAGGCGGCGGCCGGTGTGGCCGGTGTGATCAAGATGGTCATGGCGATGCGGCACGCCGAACTGCCGCCGACGCTGCACGTCCAGGAGCCCACGCCGCATGTCGAGTGGGACACCGGTGACATCCGGCTGCTGACCGAGGCCCGGCCGTGGCCGGAGACGGTGCGTCCCCGCCGCGCGGGCATCTCGGCCTTCGGGGCCAGCGGCACCAACGCCCACGTCGTCATCGAACAGTTCCCGGAAGAAACCCCCGAACAACCCGCCGCGGACGACTCCGCGGAGCCCACCGTGTGGCTGCTGTCCGGCAAGACGGACGACGCCCTCCGCGCCCAGGCCCGACGGCTCGCGGACCACCTCACCGCCCACCCCGGACTCCGGTCGGCCGCGATCGGCCGGGCCCTCGCCACCACCCGCACCATGCTCTCCCACCGGGCGGCCCTGGTGGGCAGTACCCGGACCGACCTCATGGCGGAACTGGCCGCCCTCGCCGACGGAGACCCCCGCGTCATCACGGGTGTGGCCGGTTCGCCGGGTCGGTCGGTGTTCGTGTTTCCGGGGCAGGGTGCGCAGTGGGTGGGGATGGGTGGGGAGCTGTACGGCTCGGAGCCGGTGTTCCGGAAGGCGATCGATGCGTGTGACGCGGCGTTGGCGCCGTACACCGACTGGTCGTTGATCGAGGTGCTGGTCGGTGGTGGCTCGCTGGAGCGGGTGGATGTGGTGCAGCCCGCTCTGTTCGCGGTGATGGTGGCGCTGGCGGAGTTGTGGCGTGCCCATGGTGTGGAGCCTGATGCGGTGGTCGGGCATTCGCAGGGGGAGATCGCGGCGGCGTGCGTGGCGGGGGCGCTGTCGCTGGAGGACGCGGCCAAGGTGGTCGCCCTGCGCAGCAAGGCCCTGGTCGCCCTGGCCGGACACGGCGGCATGGTTTCCATAGGCCTCGGGCATGAGCGGGCCGCCGAGTTCCTGGCCCGCTGGGACAACCGGCTGACCGTGGCGGTGGTCAACTCGGCGGACAGCGTGGTGGTGTCGGGCGATCCGGACGCGCTGGACGAACTGCTGGCGGCCTGTGAGGCCGACGGCATCCGCGCCCGCCGCCTGCCCGTCGACTACGCCGCCCACTCCGTCCAGGTCGAGGCGATCCGCGAGCAACTGCTCACCGACCTCGCCGGCATCACGCCCCACCCGGCGGTGATCCCGTTCTGCTCCACGGTCACCGGCGAGCCGGTCGACACCTCCGCCCTCGACGCCGACTACTGGTACCGCAACCTCCGCGAACCCGTACGCTTCGACCTCGCCGTCGAGGCCCTGACGCAGGACCGGCACGGCGTGTTCGTGGAGGTCAGCCCGCACCCCGTACTGGTGCCGGTGATGGACGGTGTTGTGACCGGCACGCTGCGCCGCGGCAGCGGCAGGCAGGAATTCCACCTCGCCCTGGCGCGCCTGCACACGCAAGGCGTGGCCGTCGACTGGACGCCAGTCCTTCCCGGCGAGCCCCACCACGTCCCGCTGCCGACGTACGCCTTCCAGCACCGGCCGTACTGGTTGAACCCCGCCGCCCCGAAGGGTGACGTGTCGGCGGCGGGACTGGACTCGGCCGGGCACTCGCTGCTCGGGGCCGTCGTCGAACTGGCCGGGGACCGGAGCGTCCTGCTCACGGGGCGGCTCTCGGCGGCTACCAGCCCATGGCTGGCCGACCACGTCGTCCTGGGCTCCGTGCTGCTGCCCGGCACCGTGTTCGTCGAACTCGTCCTGCACGCCGGACGGCAGACCGGCTGCGACGTCCTGGACGAACTGGTGCTGGAAGCCCCCATGATCCTGCCGGACGACGGTTCCGTGCCGGTCCAGGTCGTCGTCGGCGCACCGGACGGGACGGGTCGACGCCCCGTCACCGTGCACTCCCGGACGGGCGGCACCTGGCTGCGGCACGCCACCGGCATGCTGGCGACCGGCGGCCGCCCCCACCCGTACGACACCGGCGAGCCCTGGCAGCCGGCCGGTGAGCCCGTCGACCTGACCGACTTCTACGACACCCTCGCCGCCCAGGGCTACGAGTACGGGCCGGTGTTCGCGGGCGTACGCGAGATCCGGCGGCAGGGCGACGAGCTCTTTGCCGAGGTGGCGCTGCCCGCCGACACCCGCGACCGCTTCGGTCTCCACCCCGCGCTGCTCGACGCCGCGCTCCAGCCGCTGACCCTGCTGGCGGCCGGCCGCCTGCCGTTCTCCTTCGCCGGGGTGTCGATGCGGAAAGCCGGCTCCACGGCCCGGGTCCGCCTCACACCCACCGGCACCGACACCTTCCGGGTCGCGCTCGCCGACGAATCCGGGCCGCTGGCGGTGATCGACGCGCTGACCGTGCGCCACCGGCCGCCGGGCATGGCGGTCGCCGGGACCGACCAGCTCTTCCGCCTCGACTGGGTGCCCGTCGAGACCACCGGCGAACCCCCGGCCGTCCACCACGTCACGCCCCCGGCGGGAGACCCCGTGGCGGCCGCGCACACCGTCGCCGCCGAGACGCTGGGCGTGCTCCAGGACTTCCTGCGCGACGGGGACGGCCGGCTGGCCGTCGTGACCCGCGGGGCGGTCGGGCCGGACCCCGTCGACCTGCCGTCCAGCGTCGTCTGGGGCCTGGTCCGCGCGGCCCAGGCGGAACACCCCGACCGGTTCGTGCTCGTCGACACCGACGACCGCGTCCTCGTCGCGGGGGACGAACCGCAGCTCGTCGTCCGCGACGGCGCCGCCCACGCCGCCCGCCTGGTACGGGCCGAAGCGGCCGCGGCACCCGGCCCGCTCGACCCGAACGGCACCGTGCTGATCACCGGAGGCACCGGAACACTGGGCCGCCTCGTCGCCCGGCACCTGCGCGAGCGGCACGGCATCCGGCACCTGCTCCTGCTCGGCAGGACCGCGGCGGAGGTGGACTTCGACGCCGAGGTGGTGGCCTGCGACGTGGCCGACCGGGACGCGCTGGCGGCCGTACTGGACTCGATCCCGGCCGCGCACCCGCTGACCGCGGTCGTCCACGCCGCCGGTGTGCTCGACGACGGCGTCGTCGAATCCCTCACGCCCGGCCGGATCGACCAGGTGCTGCGGCCCAAGGCCGACGCCGCCTGGCACCTGCACGAGCTGACGAAAGACCTCGGCCTGAGCGCATTCGTGCTCTTCTCGTCCGCCGCCGGTGTGCTGGGCGGCCCGGGCCAGGCGAACTATGCCGCCGCGAATGCCTTCCTGGACGCCCTCGCCGTGCACCGGCGTGCTCTGGGCCTGCCGGCCGTGTCGCTGGCCTGGGGACAATGGGCCGAGGCCAGCGGGCTGACCGAACACCTCACCGACACCGACCGCAAGCGCCTCGCCCGCGCCGGCGTGCTGCCGATGCCCACGGACCAGGCGCTGGCACTGTTCGACCTGGCCCTGGGCGCCGCCGATCCCGCGCTGGTCCCCGCACACCTCGATCTGTCGGCGGCGGCCGGCCGCCCCCTGCTCAGCCGCCTCACCCGTACCCGGCCCGCCCGGCGTACGGACCGGCCGGGCCTGGGCAGGGAACTGGCGGCCCTGCCCGAGACCGAGCAGCACAGCCGTGTCCTGGAACTGGTCACCGGCCAGACAGCCGCGGTCCTCGGCCACACCGACACCGCGGCGGTCAGCGCCGAGCGGGCCTTCAAGGACCTGGGCTTCGATTCGCTCACCGCGGTGGAACTGCGCAACCGCCTGTCCGCGGTCGCCGGGGTACGGCTGCCCGCGACGATGGTCTTCGACCACCCGACCCCCGACGCGCTGGCCGGCCACCTGCGGGACCTCCTGGTCGGCGCCCGGCGCCGGGCCCCTGCCTCACCCGTGCCGGTCGGGGTTCCGGTGTCGGACGACCCCGTCGTGGTCGTGGGGTTGGGGGCCCGGTACCCAGGTGGGGTGGGCTCGGCCCAGGAGCTGTGGCGTCTGGTGTCGGGTGGGGTGGACGCCGTGGGGGACTTCCCGTCGGACCGTGGGTGGGATGTGGGTCGTATCTACGACCCGGCCGGTGGTCCGGGGAGGTCGTACACGCGGTGGGGCGGCTTCCTCGACGCCGCCGGCGACTTCGATGCCGGGTTCTTCGGGATCTCGCCGCGTGAGGCGTTGGCGATGGATCCGCAGCAGCGGGTGTTGCTGGAGACGGTGTGGGAGACCTTCGAGGACGCGGGGATCGATCCGACGTCGTTGCGGGGCAGCCGGACGGGCGTGTTCACCGGCATCTGGTCCTCGGGCTATGGCGCCGGGGCACAGCCGCCCGACCTGGAGGGCTACCTCTCGACGGGCACGGCGACGAGTGTGACCTCCGGGCGGGTGTCGTACCTGCTGGGGCTGGAGGGTCCGGCGGTGTCGGTGGACACGGCGTGCTCGTCGTCGCTGGTGGCGATCCACCTGGCGGCGCAGGCGCTGCGCTCGGGGGAGTGCTCACTGGCCCTGGCCGGTGGTGTGACGGTCATGGCGACACCCGCCGCCTTCATCGACTTCTCCCGCCAGCGGGGGCTTGCGGCCGATGGGCGGGTGAAGGCGTTCGCCGAGGCCGCTGACGGTACGGCGTGGGGTGAGGGCGCCGGCTTGGTGCTGCTGGAACGCCTGTCCGACGCCCGTCGTAACGGTCACCGGGTGCTGGCGGTCGTCGCGGGAAGCGCGGTGAATCAGGACGGGGCGTCGAACGGGTTGACCGCGCCGAACGGTCCGTCGCAGGAACGCGTCATCCGCCAGGCGTTGGCGAATGCCGGGTTGGAGCCGTCCGAGGTGGACGCGGTGGAGGCGCACGGCACCGGTACCACTCTCGGCGACCCCATTGAGGCGCAGGCGCTGCTGGCGACCTATGGCCGGGACCGGGGGGAGCCGTTGTGGCTGGGGTCGGTGAAGTCGAACATCGGCCACACCCAGGCGGCGGCCGGTGTGGCGGGTGTGATCAAAATGGTGATGGCGATGCGGCACGGGCAGTTGCCGCCGACGCTGCATGTCGACGCGCCGACCTCCCACGTCGACTGGTCGGCGGGCCAGGTCTCACTGCTCACCGAGGCCCGGCCGTGGCCGGAGACGGGGCGTCCCCGCCGTGCCGGCGTGTCGGCATTCGGCATCAGCGGTACGAACGCGCACGTGATCCTGGAGGCACCGGCACCGGACCCGGCCGAGGAGACGTCGCCCGAGTCCCCTGCCGCTTCCGCGCCCGCGCCCGCAGCCGTGGTGCCAGTGCCGTGGCTGCTGTCGGCCAAGTCCGAGCAGGCGCTCCGGGCCCAGGCCCGCAGGCTGCAGGCGTACGCGGCCAAGGCCTCCGACGCGGACGGAATCGGCGCCGCGCTCGCCGCGCGGACCCGGTTCGCCCACCGGGCCATGGTGACCGGACCGGAGGCACTGGCGGCCCTGGTGCGCGGGGAGGCGCATCCCGGGCTGGTGACCGGCGAGGCCCGCGACTCGGGCCGGTCGGCGTTCGTGTTCTCCGGTCAGGGTGGTCAGTGGGTGGGGATGGGGCGGGGTCTGTATCGCGAGTTCCCGGTGTTCGCGCGGGTGTTGGACGAGGTGTGCGGGTTGCTGGGGTTGCCGGTGGGGGCGCTGTTCGAGGACGAGGAAGGCGTACTCGGGGAGACGGAGTTCACCCAGGGCGGGGTGTTCGCGCTGGAAGTGGCGCTGTTCCGGTTGGTGGAGTGGCTGGGTGTGCGGCCGGACTTCGTGGTGGGGCACTCGGTCGGTGAGGTGGCGGCGGCCCATGTGGCGGGGATCTTGGGCCTGGAGGACGCGTGTGTGCTGGTGGGCGCGCGTGGCCGGCTGATGCAGGCGTTGCCCGGTGGTGGGGCGATGGTGTCGCTCCGGGCGTCGGCGGAGGAGGTGCTGGGGTCGCTGGTGCCGGGGGCCGAGGTGGCCGCGGTCAACGCGCCGGACGCGGTGGTGGTGTCGGGCGACGAGGCTGCGGTCGAGGTGGTCGCTGAGGTGTGGCGTGGCCGTGGGCGCCGGGTGCGGCGGTTGGAGGTCGGTCGCGCGTTCCATTCGGCGCGGATGGATCCAGTGCTGGAGGAAGTGGGCGAGGTGGCGGCGGGTCTGTCGTTCGGTGAGCCGGTGATCCCGGTGGTTTCGACGGTGGCCGGGCGTCCGGTGGAGATGGGGGAGCCGGGGTACTGGGTGCGGCAGGTGCGGGAGCCGGTCCGGTTCGCGGACGCCCTGGAGTGGTTGGCGGGTCAGGGTGTCACGGGGTTCGTGGAGGTGGGTCCGCATCCGTTGCTGGTGGGGAACGGGTTGATGCGCCGTGGTGCTGATTCTCCGGAGCGGTTGTTCGCGGGGCTGGGGCGGTTGTGGGCGGACGGCGCGGTGCGCTGGACGCCACCCGCGACCGCGACCACGACCACGACGGCGGGGACGTCGGACGTGCGGGTGCCTTCGTACGCTTTCCAGCACCAGCACTACTGGCTCCGGCCCACCACCCCGTCGGAGGGCCTCGACACGCCCGACCACCCGCTGCTGCGGTCCCTGGTGAAGCTCCCCGACGGGCAGGGCGTGGTGCTGACCGGGAGGCTCTCCGCGTCCGCCCACCCATGGCTGGCCGAGCACACCGTGCTCGGTTCGACGCTGCTGCCCGCGATGGCGTTCGTGGACATGGCCGTCCACGCCGGCGAGCACACGGCCAGCCCCGTACTGTCCGAGCTGGTCCTGGAGACGCCGCTCGTGCTGTCCGAGCGCGACGGTGTGCACGTGCAGGTCACCGTGGGCGCGCCCGACGACACCGGACGCCGGCCCGTCACCGTCCACTCCCGCACCGCCGCCGAGCCCGACGAGTGGACCCGCCACGCGACCGGCGTGCTCAGTCCGCCGGCGGACCGGGCGACACGGGCCGACCGGACGGCCGTGCCCGGGGCGGACGACAGCGAGGCCGCGCCGATCGACATCGGCTCGCTCTACGACCGGCTCGCCGAAGCCGGCTACGACTACGGGCCGACCTTCCAGGGGCTCACCGGCATCCGGCGGCACGGCGAGGACCTGCACGCCGAGGTGAGCTTCCCGGCGGACGCCGCTCAGCTCACCGGTTACCGGGTCCACCCCGCGCTCCTGGACGCCGCCATACAGCCGCTGACCCTGCTCGCCGGCCTCGCGGCCGAGGACGGCGGCGCCGGCGGCAGCCCGGCGCGGCTGCCCTTCTCGTTCTCCGGTGTGTCGGTCACCGGGTCGGCCGCGACGGTCCGCGTGGTGCTGCACCCGACCGGGCCGGACACCTGCGCGGTGCGGATCACCGACACCGCCGGGACGCCGGTCGTGAGCATCGACGAGATCGTCCTGCGGCCCGTCGAAGCGGCGGGTCACGGGGCCGGGCGCCGGCCGAACACGCTGTTCGCCGTTGACTGGATCCCGATGGCGGCACCGGACGGCCCGGACACGGAGACGGTCCTCCACGAGGTCGTCGGCGAGGGCGAGCCGGTCGCGGCCGCCCACGCGGTGACCCGGGAACTGCTCGGCAGGGTCCGGGAGTTCCTGGCCACCGACACGCCGGACCGGCTCGTGGTCCTCACCGGCGACGACCTGGCCTCGGCCGCCGCCCGCGGCTTCCTGCGCAGCGTGCACAGCGAGAACCCCGGGCGGATCCTGACCGTCCGGCACGACGGCACGGCCGCCTCACGACGGGCGATCCCCGCCGCGGTGCGCGCCGCCGTGAGCGACGGTGAGCCCGAGATCCGGTTGCGCGACGGAACCGCCCTCGTGCCGAGGCTGGTGAGGGCCGCCCCGACCGGGCCGGCCGGGCCCCTGGACGGTGCGCCCCTGGACGGCACCGTGCTGATCACCGGCGGCACCGGCACCCTCGGCGTCCTGGTCGCCCGGCACCTGGTCGCGCGGCACGGCGCCCCGCACGTGGTGCTCGCCGGCCGCCGTGGCGTCGAGCCGCCCGGGCTCCGGCAGGAGCTGGGCGCCGCCCTCACCGTGGTCGCCTGCGACGCCGGTGACCGCGGGGCACTGAGGGATCTCGTCGCCTCGATCCCCGACCTGCGGGTCGTCGTGCACGCCGCCGGGGTCGTGGACGACGCCGTGGTGGGATCGATGACACCGGAGCAGATCGACACGGCACTGCGCCCGAAATCCGATGCCGCGTGGCACCTGCACGAGGCCACCGAGCACCTGGACCTGCGGGCGTTCGTGCTGTTCTCCTCGGCGTCCGGGGTGTTCGGCGCCCCCGGGCAGGCCAACTACGCCGCCGCGAACGCGTTCCTCGACGCGCTCGCCGAGCACCGGCACGCGCGCGGTCTGCCGACCACCTCCCTGGCCTGGGGCCAGTGGGCCGAGTCCAGCGGCATCACCGGGAACCTGACCGAGGCCGACCACCGCCGGCTGGCGAGGACCGGGATGCTGCCGCTGGCCACCGAGCAGGCCCTCGACCTGTTCGACACCGCCCTGTCCGGCGAACGCCCGGCGCTGGTGCCGGTCCGCCTCGACCTCGCGGCGATCGAAACCCCGCCCGCGCTGCTGCGCGGGCTCGTCCGGCCGCGGCGCGCGCCGGCCCCGGCGGCCGGCCCCGGCGGCCTGCGGGCCAGGCTCGAAGCCCTGCCCGAGGCCGAGCAGCGCGCCCTGCTGCTCGACCTGGTCGTCACGCACAGCGCGAGCATCCTCGGGATGGCCCCCGGCGGGATCGACGACCCGCGTCAGCTGTTCCGCGACCACGGCGTCGACTCGCTGACCGCCATCGAGCTGCGCAACCAGCTCAACGCGGCCACCGGGCTCCAGCTCCCGGCGACCCTCGTCTTCGACTTCCCGACGCCCGAACAGCTCGTCAACCACCTCTACGGGCAGCTGTGCTCGCCGGAGAACCGGGTCGCCGGGCCGATGGAGCGCCTGCTGCGCAAGGCCGTCGACGTCGGCCGCGCGCAGGACGGCCTCGACCTGCTGGCCACGGCGTCCCGGCTGAGCCCGGCCACCGACGCGCCCAAGGCCGAGGCGGTCGCCCTCGCGGCCGGTTTCCTCCAGCCGTCGCTGGTCTGCCTGCCGTCCGCGCTGGCGTCCAGCGGCATCGAGGAGTACGGGCGGTTCGCCGCGGCGCTGGAGGCCGTCCGCGACGTCACGGCGGTCACCCTGCCGGGCTTCGCCGGCGACCCGCTGCCCGTGGACGCCGACGTCCTGGTCCAGGCACTCGCCGAGGCCGCGTCGGCCGTCGCCGCGCCGGTGCTGGTCGGCCGTTCGGTGGGCGCGTGGCTGGCGCTGGCGACCGCCGGGGAACTGGAGCGGCGGGGGGCCCGGCCCAGCGCCGTGGTGCTCATCGACGGCTACCCCGACGACCTGCCGGGTGTGCTCACCGGCATGCTCGACGCCGGCCACCAGGTCCAGCCGGTCGACGACGACCGGCTGGTGGCCATGGGCCGTTACCTCGATCTGGCCGGCCCCCCGGAGCCCGTCACCGCGCCGGTGCTGCTGGTGGGTACCGGGAAGCGCTCGTGGCCCCGGCTGTCCACCACCGTCCAGGAAGTGCTCACCGTCTCGGGCGACCACTTCACCGTACTGGAGGAGCACTCCGCGGCCACGGCGCTGGCCATCAGCACATGGCTCCTCGACTTCAGCGGATACGGGGCCGGGTTGTCCGCACTCAGGGGAAAGGACTACGCATGATCTGGGACAACGTCTACATCGGCGGAACGGGGCGATATCTGCCGCCCCGCACGCCCGCGACGCAGGCCGTGCCGGACACCACGACCATGCGGCGGCTGCTCGCGCTGTCGGACTTCGTGTCGTTCACCCGCTCCGACGACGTCACCGAGCACGCGATGGCCGTGCACGCGGCGATCGGAGCCCTGCGCGAGTCCGGCCTCAGCGGCGCCGACATCTCCATGGCCGCCTACGCCCAGATGGACCACCAGGACCACATGGCGTCCTCCTGCCACCTGCAGCGCGTCCTCGGCCTCGGCCACGCCCTCGTCTACGAGGTCGAGGCGACCAGCAACGGCGGCTCGGCCGCGCTGCAGTCCGCCGCCGCGCACCTGGTGGCCGACCCGGCCGCGACCGCGACCCTGGTCACGGCCACCGCCCGGTTCCTGCCGCCGCGGTGGGAACGCTGGCAGCCCACCATCGGGATCTTCCTGGCCGACGGTGCGGTCGCGGCCGTGCTCAACCGCGAGGGCGGCCGGGCGCGGCTGGTGGCGACCGCCAACAGCTCCGCGACCCAGATGGAGGTCCTCGCCACCCCGACGATCCCGGACCCCGAGGGCCACCGCAACCGTACGCCGATCGAGGTCACCGGCCTGGCCCCGTATCTGACGCTGATGAGCGGGGCACTGGTCACCGCGGTCGAGCAGGCCGCCAAGGAGGCCGGCGTCGGCGTCGCCGACATCACCAGGTTCGTCGTCACCGGTCTGGGCCTGGCCCAACTGGAGGTCGTCGTGCTGGAGCCGCTCGGCATCGACCTGGGCCGCACCACCTGGCCGATGCTGCGCGAGCTCGGCCACGTCGGGCCGTGCGACCAACTGCTCGGCATCGACCACCTGCTGCACGACGAGACCCTCAACCCCGGCGACACCATCATGTCGATCGGCCTCGGCATGGGCTCGCGGTTCACCGCGACCCTGCTGGAGGTCACCGAGCCGCCCAAGCCCCGTACGACCACCACCTTCACCGAGCCGGTGCGCGCGCAGGCCCCGCCCGCCGACGCGTACGTCATCGACCCCTCGGGCGGCGACATCTTCGGCGAGGCCGCCGCCTTGCGCGAGCGCGGCCCGGCCACGCCCGTCGAACTGCCCGGTGGCGTGTCGGCCTGGGCCGTCACCGGGCACGACCTGGCGAAGAAGCTGCTGCTCGACCCGAAGGTCTCCAAGGACGCGAACAAGCACTGGCCCATGTGGCGCGACGGCGACATCCCGCCGGACTGGCCGCTGATCATGTGGGTCGCGATGCAGAACATGTTCACCGCCCACGGGGCCGACCACACCAGGCTGCGCAGCCTGGTGGCCAAGGCGTTCACCCCGCGCCGCATCGAAGGGATGCGGCCGCGCATCGAGGAGGTCACGGCCGGCCTGATCGCCGACCTGGCCACGGTGCCGCCGGGGCAGCCGGTCGACCTGCGCGCACGGTTCGCGTTCCCGCTGCCGATCCAGGTCATCACCGAACTGTTCGGGCTGACCGCGCAGACGGGCGCGGACCTGCGGCGGCTGGTGGACGCGGTGTTCAGCCTCGACGCGGACCCGGCGGGCGTGCAGGCCGCCTCCGGCGAGCTGTACATGCTGCTCAAGGAGCTCGTCGCCGCCAAACGGCGCGACCCCGGCGACGACATGACCAGCGACCTGATCGTCGCGCAGGAGGCGGACGGCACACGACTGTCCGAGCGGGAACTGCTGGACACCCTGCTGCTGACCATCTCCGCCGGCTTCGAGACGACGGTCAACCTGCTCGACCACGCCGTCCACGCGCTGGCCACGCACCCGTCCCAGCTCGCCCTGGTCCGGTCCGGGACCAGCACGTGGGAGGACGTGGTGGACGAGACCCTGCGCTGGCAGGCGCCGGTGCCGAACCTGCCGCTGCGGTACGCCGTGGAGGACATCTCCGCGGACGGCGTGCGGATCCGCAAGGGCGAGGCGATCCTGCTGTCCTACGGCGCGGCCGGCCGCGACCCGGCGCAGCACGGGGCCGACGCGGAGGACTTCTCCGTCACCCGGCAGTCGCGGGCCGACCACCTCACCTTCGGGCACGGCGTGCACTACTGCCTCGGCAGCCCCCTGGCGAAGCTGGAGGCGACGACGGCGCTGTCCGCGCTGTTCTCCCGGTTCCCCCGGCTGCGGCTGGCCGTCCCGTCGTCCGAACTCGAGCCGCTGGGTTCCTTCTTCACCAACGGGCACAAGACTCTGCCGGTCATCCTGGGGGAGAGCTGATGGCCCATTTCGCCTTCGTGAGCGCGCCCGCGTCCGGGCATGTGAACCCGACCCTGCCGCTGGTCGAGGAGCTGGTCCGGCGCGGTCACCGGGTCAGCTACGCCACGGGACCGGCCACCATGGACGCCGCCTTCGCCGCCGGGGCGTCGCCGGTGACCCTGCCCTCGCAGCTGCCGCCCGACATGGCGGCGCGGGGCGAGTTCACGGCGGAACAGCTCGCCGTGACGATGGAGTACTACCTCGACGACGCGCGTGCCTCCTTCCCCGTCCTGGCCGGGCACTTCTCGGCCGACCCGCCGGACGCGGTGTGCTACGACTCGGTGACCTTCACCGGGAGGATGCTGGCGAACCTGCTCCAGGTGCGGGAGGTCTCCCTGGTACCGACCTTCGCGGAGAACGAGTCCTTCTCGGCGGCGCAGGTGTACTTACCGGCCGACTTCGACCACACCAACCCCCGGCTGGTGGCCGCGATTCAGGACATGGGGAAGTTCGCGCAGGGCCACACCTTCCTCGAGGACCCGAACCTGATGTTCGGCCACGTGGCCCCGACGAGCCTGGTGTTCATCCCCCGCGAGTTCCAGATGTCGGGGGACACCTTCGACGAGCGCTTCCACTTCGTGGGGCCGTCGCTGAGCAGCCGGCAGACCGCTGAGGAGTGGAGCCCCCGGTCGCAGGCCCCGGTGCTGCTGATATCGCTGGGAACCGTCTTCAACGACCGGCCCGAGTTCTACCGGACCTGCATCGAGGCGTTCGGGGACAGCGACTGGCAGGTGGTCATGGCGGTGGGCGGGCTGGACCAGGAGTCGCTGGGCCCGATCCCGGCGAACGTCGAAGTGCACGCGCACGTGCCGCAGGTGGCGGTGCTGCGACACACCGAGGTGTTCCTGAGTCACGCCGGGATGAACTCGGCGATGGAGTCTCTCTACCACGGGGTGCCCTTCGTGGCGGTGCCGCAGATCCCGGAACAGCGGGCGATCGCCCGGCGGGCGGAGGAGCTGCGGGTCGGCAGGACGCTCGCCGAGCCGACCGTGCAGGGCCTGCGCGACGCCGTCCAGGACGTCCGGTCCTGCCGCCCCGGGGCGGCGGCCCTGAGCCGGATCGTGCGCGGGGCGGGCGGCGCGTCAAAGGGGGCGGACGTCCTGGAGAAGCTGCTGACGCGGTAGCGGCCGGACTCCACCGGGCCGTGCGCACCCGCACCCCGCCCGGTGGAGTCCGTTCCCGCGTACGGTCTTGTACGGCGAACTTCGGCTGTCACCGGACTACCCGCAATCGACGTGGCGGCCATACGACGAGTACGGCCCGGCCTGCTACCTGCCGCGAACTGATGCACCCGTATTCTCGTGAGTCCCGTGAAACCCTTCGGTTGTCTCCCAGTACGAAAATTCCGTCCAGGGGTACGTCGACCCGCGTCCCGTTGTCGATCGAGCCGTCTGCCCGGGCGCTGCCGCCGACAAGAACGCTGTCCCCTCCTGTGGCGGCGACTCGCTTGACCATCCTGCGCCCGTCGGTACCGGAGGTGAAGACGACAACCTGGCCGCGAGCGGGACAGTGCCGCGTCAGTACCGGCCTCCGGACGACCAGGAGACGGTCGTCGACAATTAGTGTCGGCGCCATGGACTCCGTTGCTATCCGAACGAAATAGGTCAGCGAAGTCACGGCAATGACTGCCAGCGCCAATCCGGTCAGGTATATGATCTCGGCAGGGTGCACTGGTCGTTCCCCCAGCTGGCCGTCGGAAGGCCTGCCCCGCGATTCCTCGGCGAGGCAGGCGTGGAATTTCAACGGCCAAGTTTTAGCCTGAAGTCGGGGATGGCGTGATGTTGATCTCCGATGCTGAGGACAGCCGAGGCCCGCCTCACCTGGTACTTGATGTCCCCCAGAAGTGCATAGCCGCTTTCTCGCGCCGAGAACGGAGTCGGAAGAAGGCCCTCGTCGAATCCCTCGGAAGTGACGATATCCAGCTCGACGTACGAGGCCGGCTCGGAGATGAACCGGGTCAGTTCCAGAGGGAACCACACGGTATCGGTCTTGAATGAGTAGTGAACACTGCCGCCAGGTGCGAAGTTGACAAACTCTGACGAGTCTTCCCGCGCACTGTGGAAATACGAGCGAAGGAACAGGTCCTGACGCCCGCCGTTGTAGACGATCACGGCGCGCTGGAGTACCAGGCTGCAGGCCACGAATGATCCCGGATCAGTGACGCTCGGATGGTCCACCAGCGCCATGAAGATGGTATTGCCGTCCTTGAGGTAGCTGTCGTAGACGCTCAGGGCTTCGGGCTCCATCTCGATTCCATGGCGTCCCTGCCAGCGCACCAGCTCGTCGGGAGTCCATGCGGTGCAGGCGTTGAACACCTCGGACGTGCGAAGGTTCTTCAGATACTTCTCGGGGTAGTCCGACGGAATCCCCGGCCCGGTGGCCTGCTCGACCCGCTCGAAGATGTCGCCGTTCGCCACCCTCACCCGTGCCTCTTTGGGGGCGGGCCCCGACCACGTGACGACGAGTCCGCCGTCGAAGTACATGGGTGCGTCACCGCACTTAAGATCGGCATAGGCAGGTCGCGAAAAGCGGACCATGAGGCCTATCAGGACAACTGCCATGCACGTCATGACAACAATAAGCATGAGGCTCTCCCGTCTGTCACAATCTCTATGCTTGGGGAGCTTTTAGAATCAGTGAAGACGTGCCGCGCGCACGCAGAATGCAGTGGAGGCAATGGGGGCGGATGATCCCAGGAACCACTGGGCTTGATTCAAGCCTAGTCGCCGCCGACATGATTCGCAGCCGTACGGTAACCGTTCCGTCACGGCTGCGGCCCTCAACACCGTGCCGTCGGGCCGGTCGGTCAGCGGTTCACCGCCCGCATGCCGTCCTCGTCGTAGCGTTCGCCCGCCACTTCGGGCAGTTCGGCGTCGATGCGGGCCAGGTCGTCCGCGGTGAGCTCGACGTCGACGGCGCCCGCGTTCTGGTCCAGGTAGGTGCGGCGCTTGGTGCCGGGGATCGGCACGAGGTCCTCGCCGCGGGCCAGGACCCAGGCGATCGCCAGCTGGGCCGGGGTGACGTCCTTCTCCGCGGCGATCTCGTTCACCTTCTCCGCGAGCTTGAGGTTGGCCGCCAGATTGGCCCTGGTGAAGCGCGGGTTGGTGCGGCGGAAGTCGTCCTGGTCCAGCTCGTCCGGGGAGCTGAAACGGCCCGCGAGGAAGCCGCGGCCGAGCGGGGAGTACGGCACGAAGCCGATGCCGAGTTCCCGGCAGGCGGGGAGCACCTCGGCCTCCACGTCCCGCGTCCAGAGCGAGTACTCGCTCTGGACGGCGGTGACCGGGTGGACGGCGTGGGCGCGGCGGATGGTCTCCGCGCTCGCCTCGCTCAGCCCGATGTGGCGGACCTTGCCCTCGGCGACCAGTTCGCCGAGGGCGCCGACGGTCTCCTCGATGGGCACGTTCGGGTCGACCCGGTGCTGGTAGTACAGGTCGATGCGGTCGGTGCCGAGCCGCGCGAGTGAACCGTGGACGGATTCGCGGACGTGTTCGGCGGAGCCGTCCTGGCGGCCCACGGTCGACATGTCGCCCGGTACGGCGCCGTCCATCCGGTAGTTGAACTTCGTGGCGATCACGTACTCGTCGCGGTGTCCCCGCACGGCCTCGCCGACCAGGGACTCGTTGGTGAGCGGTCCGTAGACCTGTGCCGTGTCGAGGAAGGTGATGCCGAGGTCGAGGGCGTGCCGGATGGTCGCGGTGGCCTCGTCCTGGTCGGCCGTGCCGTAGAAGGCGGACATCCCCATGCAGCCGAGGCCGATGGCCGACACCCGGAGGTCCCGCAGACTGCGCTGTCGCACGTGAGCTTCCCTTCGTCTCGTCCCTGCTCGTCCGTGCCGTGGCCCGGCGCCGTCGTGGCGCCCCGGTCCGCGCGACCGGTCGGCCCCGTCTCCTGGGAGAGGACCCTACGGTGCCGGTGCCCTCCGGAGGCGGACCGGCACGGCCGGACGCGGGCACCCGTGGGGTGGGCGCGTCGACGGCGACCCCGGCCGGTCCGGTCGGCGGGCCCGGTCGGCGGGGCGAATGCGCCGACCGGGCGAGCGGGGCGTTCCCGGAACCCGTCAGGCCGTCGACGAGACGCCGTCGGCCGGTTCGCCGGCGACACCGGTCGGCCGGCCGTCGGCGTGCCCCTGGCCGACGTGCGGGGTCTTCTCCCAGCTGAACGGGGAGAACGCCAGCTGGTGGACCGCCCGCCAGGCCGCGATCGACCACAGCACCGAGTAGAGCGGGGCGAAGACCGCGGGCCACCCGCTCAGGTCGGCCCGCCGGGCGGCCGCGAAGGTGATGCCGACCCGCGCGACGATCGACACCCCCTGGGCGACCAGCACCGGTGCCAGTAGCCCGGCACCGAACGACGACGCGAACAGGCCCGACACGGCGAGCACGGTGAGGGCGGCCGTCACCGGCAGGACCAGGGCGGTCACCGGGGCGCTCGCGACCACGCCGAGCAGCACGAGCAGCCCCGAGGCGCGGAACCGGCGCAGGGTCCGGAGTGGGCGGCGGGTGTGCACGATCGCCGTCATCAGGAAGCCCTTGAACCACCGGGTGCGCTGGCGGACGAACGGCCCCGGCACGTCGAGGGCCTCCTCCCAGGTCACCGTCTCGGTCATCTCGGTGCGGTAGCCGAGCGCCGCGCAGCGCATGCCGAGGTCGGCGTCCTCGGTGACGTTCCAGGCGTCCCAGCCGCCGAGCGTGCGGAGGGTGTCGGTGCGGAAGTGGTTGCTGGTGCCGCCGAGGGGGATCGGCATGCCGAGCCGCACCAGCCCGGGCATCGAGAACCGGAAACGCAGGGCGTACTCCATGGCGAACTGCCGGGTCAGCCAGTTCACCTCGGCGTTGTGGAAGAGCAGTTGTGCCTGGACGCAGGCCAGCCGGTCGTCGGCCGAGGCGAACCGGGCGGCGACGCGGCGCAGTTGGAGGGGGTCCGGCCGGTCCTCGGCATCGAAGATCACCAGAAGCTCGCCGCGGGCCAGCATCAGCCCCAGGTTCACGGCCCGGGGCTTCGTCTGCGGAGGACCGGGCGGCAGGCGCACGATCCGGACGAAGGCGGGCGGATCGGCGGCGAGCACCGCCCGGATCGTGTCGGGGTCGTGCCGTTCCACCAGGACGAGCACCTCCAGCCGGTCCGGCGGGTAGTCCAGCGCGGCCAGGTGCCGGACCAGGGCACCGATCACCCCGGCCTCCCGGTAGGCGGGCACCACCACGGTGTAGAACGGGAGGTCCGCGTCCGCGAGCGGCGGTTCCTCCGGGGTCCCGCGGCGTCCGCCGCTCAGCAGCCCGGCCACCGCGACCACCGCGTGCAGCAGGCTGTAGGCCGTCGCCAGTGTCGTCAGCAGCAGGAGCGCGACCATGGGCGCGACCACCACCGCCGCCAGGACGCAGACCGCCCCGGCCGCGAGCGCCACCAGCTGCCAGCGGGCGAATCCGGACCTCGCCGCGAACTCCGGATGCCGGCGGGCGAACCCGTTGGCCATCTCGTCGGCCACCTCCGCCGACCGCTCCTCCAGGACCCGGTCCTGCGCCTCGGCCCCACCGCGCGCCAGTGCCTCGACCACATCCACTTCGACGAACCCCGCCATGCCTCCCCCTCCTCGTCCCACCGGTGACCACCAGTTCGATGATCACCGGAAGTATCCCGTGTCCGCGGACCGGCGCCGGACCGGCGTCAGGGGCGGACGCCGCCGGCTACGACGTCTCCTGATTCCCCGTCAGGATCTGCCCGGGCCGCTCACCTCTATTGACCCGGATCACCGGCGCCTTTCGGTCGCGCAATCATTTTCGGCCGTAATCGAATCCTTGACGGTTCGCGCCGCATTCGACCCCCCTATCCTCGTGCCCGATCGCAGCTCTGTCGGAGCCAGGCGATACACGCACGGAATTCCCGCCCAAACCGCCCACGATGGGGGAATCCTCATGCCGATGCCCAAAGCCGCCCGCTTTCTTGCCGTCGCCGGTGTCGCGGCGCTGCTCCCGCTCTCCTTCGCGTCCAACGCGCATGCGGCCACGTACCTGCAAACCGTTGCGCTCGAGAACGTCACCACGGGGAAGTGCGCCGACCTGCCGGGCTACGGCTGGAACCCGCTCGACACCCGGGTCGGCCAGTACAACTGCAGCTACGGCGTGTACGACAACCAGATGTGGAACCTGGAGCAGACCCGCACCGTCGACGGGCGGCCCCTGTACCGGTTCGCCAACTCCAAGAGCGGCTACTGCCTCGACCTGCCCGACTACGGCGCCGCCCCGGCCGGCGCCCCCGTGTCCGTCTACACCTGCAACTCCGACCCCGCGAACGACAACCAGGAGTGGTACCTCGTCGACGTGGTCGGCAACGGGGGCTACGAGATCGTCAACTACCGGAACGGCCTCTGCCTGGACGTGGCCGGCTGGGCCGGCGACGGAAGTGACCGGGCCAACGACCTGCCCCTGACCGTCTACCCCTGCTACGACAGTTCGTGGCACGGCGGCGTCCACGACGGCTACGACGACCACATCTGGCGTTTCGCCGGCTGATCCCACGCCAACCCGTCGATCCCGCACGCTCCTTGTGAAGCGTGCGGGATCGACACCGGCGGGATCGCGGTCGGCGTCCCGGTCGAGGGGGGACCGGCTGACAAGCCGATCACAGCTATGGACCCCACCGGAGACGGCAAGTACGGTGGGCGCGTCGCTGGAGGCCCGTCCCGAAACGCCTTCGAGCCGACCTTTCCTGGGCTGCCCGACCGTACTCGGCATCAGCCCGCACACAGCATCGGCAATGACAACTGACCAGCGCTCAAAAGGCGTTTGCACCGAAAACCCGACGGACGTGGCTCCGGTGCAGTGGCACGTTCATGAGGGGGATCGACAGTGACGTCGGCGAGCATGTCCGAAACCGGCCGGGTTCATCGGGCTTTCGAGGAACAGGCGAGACGGACCCCGGACCACATCGCCGTGGTGGCGCAGTCGGTCCGGACCACGTACTCGGAGCTCGACCGCAGGGCCGCCGCCGTGGCCCGCGAGCTGCGCCGCCTGGGCGTCGGGCGGGGTTCGCTGGTGGGGGTCTGCCTGGACCGCGACGAGTGGCTGATCCCGGCGCTGCTGGGGGTCTGGAAGGCCGGTGCGGCCTACGTGCCGCTGGATCCGGCCCACCCGGCGGACCGCCTGGAGTTCATCGCCACGGACGCCGGGATCTCCCACCTGGTCTCCTCGTCGGCCGTCCTCGGGCGCCACGGGAACGTCCGCCGGGCCGCCGGCGTCGACCTGCTGCTCGTCGAGACGGTGGTCCCGGGCGCGGACGACCGCGCCGCCCTCGACATTTCCGGCGAGCCGACGGACGCCGCGTACGTGATGTACACCTCGGGCTCGACCGGCCGGCCCAAGGGCGTGGTGGTCGAGCACCGCAACGTGACGGCCCTGCTGCGGTGGGAGTCGTCCGTGTACTCGGCCGGCGAACTCCGCGGGATGCTGGCCGCGACGTCCGTCTGTTTCGACCCGTCGGTGACCCAGTTGTTCCTCCCGCTGCTCGGCGGCGGGACGGTGATCCTGGCCGAGAACCTGCTCGCGCTGCCTGCCCTGCCCGCGCGGGACCAGGTCACGATGGTCTACGGGACGCCGTCCGTGCTGGCCGCGCTCGTGCGTGAGCCGCTGCCGCCGGGCGTGCGCACCGTCCGCGCGGGCGGGGAACCGCTCACCCGGGCCCTGGCGGACCGGATCTACGCCAACGTCGGCGTACGACGGGTCGTCCAGAGCTACGGCCCGACCGAATGCACCGTCAGCTGCGTGACCCACGAGGTGCCCAGGGCCGGGCGGGGGGAGCCGCCGATCGGGTCGCCCTACGTGCAGAGCGGCCTCTCGATACGTGACAGCGCCGGGAACCCGCTCGGCGACGGCGAGGTCGGGGAACTCTGGGTGTCCGGTCCGCTGGTCAGCAGGGGCTATCTGGCCCGGCCGGAGCTGACGGCCGAACGGTTCGTCACGGATGCGGCCGGAGTCCGGCACTACCGGACCGGCGACCTGGTCCGGCGGGCGGACGGGCTCCACCACTTCGCCGGGCGGGTCGACGACCAGGTGAAGGTCCGCGGCTTCCGGATCGAGCCGGGCGAGGTCCAGGCGACGCTCGCGGGACACCCGGCCGTCCAGCACGCCGTGGTGCTGGCGCCGGCCGACTCGGACGGCACCCGGCAGCTGTTGGCCTACGCGGAGTCGGCCGACCGGACGCTCACCGAGGCGCGGCTGCGTGCCTGGCTCCGGGACAGGCTGCCGGACCACCTGGTGCCGTCCCGGATCGCCGTCCTCGACCGCCTGCCCGTCGGTCCGACCGGCAAGGCCGATCGCGCCGCACTGGCCGCGGTGGAGTTCGGCCGCGGGGTCGACACCGAGTACGTGGCCCCGCGCTCCGACACCGAGCAGCGGATCGCGGAGGTCGTCGCCGGTGTCCTCGGTCTGGCGGATGTCGGCATCCACGACGACTTCGGCGCGCTCGGCGGCCACTCCCTGGCGGCCGCTCGCGTCTGTGCCGTCCTGGGCCGCGACTTCGGAACGACCGTCCCGCTGGCGGGCTTCCTCGCCGCGCCCACCGTCGCCGGACTCGCCTCGCTGCTGCGAGCCCGGTCGGCCGACGGCTCGGGCACCGGGCCGGAGCCCGCGCTGGTCCGTCACACAGGGCGGGACACGTACCCGCTGACGTCCGCGCAGCAGGGGATGTGGCTGCTGCGGCAGGTCAGTTCCGCCGAGCGCGCCACGACCATCGCCTTCCGACTGGGCCTGCGCGGACTGCCGGGCACGGCGCGGCTACGGGCCGCGCTGGACGCGGTGGTCGAGCGGCACGAGGTGTTGCGCAGCGTCGTGCCGGCCGGCGTCGTGGTGGACGCCTCGGGTCAGGGAGCGGACGACGAACCGGTCGCGATGGTCCGCCCGCCGGCCCCGGTGCCGTTCGAGGAGCACGATCTCAGGGGATTGCCCGAGGCGGAGCGGGTGAGCCGGGCGGCCGAGCTGACTCGGGCGGCCGCGGGCCACGCGTTCGACCTCGCCACCGAGACACCGCTCCTCAGGGCCACCCTGCTCCGGCTCGACGACGACACCGCCGAACTGGTCGTCGTGACCGACCACGTGGCGTTCGACGGCTGGTCGATCGGCGTCCTGATGTCGGAGCTGGTCGGCATCCCGGGTGGTGGGGCGGACCACGGGTCGGGCAGCGGCCCGGACATCACGCCGCCGCCCGTACAGGTCGGCGACATCGCGCTGCACGAGCGCGCGCTGGCCGCCAGGCCCGACCGGGTCGAGGGGTTGCGGGCCTTCTGGGCCCGGGAGCTGGCGGACGCCGTCCCGCCGCACGACCTCCTCTCCGCCGGGCCCGCCGGGCGCGCCGAGCCCGCCGGCCCCGGTCGACTGGTCGGCGAACGGCTGGCCCGTCCCCTCGACGCCGAGACGGCGGCGATGCTGCGCGAGCTCGCGGCCGACTGCGGATCCACTCCGTTCTCGACGTTCCTGACGGCGCTCGGTGTGCTGGTCGCCGGCCTCACCGGCCGGTCCGACGTCGTCCTGGGCGCAGCCGTGGCGCACCGGGCGCACCCCGAGCTGGAGGCGGTCGTCGGGCCACTGGTCGGCATCATGCCGATCAGGCTGAGGCTGGCGGAGGGACTGTCCTTCCGGAGCGCCGTCGGCCGTGCCTCCGCCACGACTGCCCGCGTCATGGACCATCCGGGGTTCACCGTGCAGGACGCCTTCGAGGCGGCCGGCGTCGAACACCCCCGGGGAACGATCGGCACCCCGGTCGTGCTCTCGCTCCAGCCGGCCGGCCTCCCGGTGGCGGTGGAGCACGACGGCGTCCGTCTGGAGCTGCTCGGCGAGGTGAGCAGCGGCGGGACGCAGGCGGCGCTGACCGTGTTCGTCAACGAGACGGCGCGGGGGCCCGAGCTCCAGATCGAGTACGACGTGGACCGGTTCGGCCCGGCCGACGCCGAGGCGTTCGCCGACCGGCTGCTCCGGGTCCTGCGCGCCGCGGCGGCCGATCCGGACCTTCCGCTGTCGGCCCTGGAGCTGGTGAGCGGAGCGGAGAAGGCCGCTCTGCTCGCCGCCGGCACCGGAGTCCCGCTGCCGGCCGGCGGTCCGCGGACCGTGGTGGCGGCCGTTCTCGACCAGGCCGCCCAGCGGCCGACCTCGGTGGCCGCCTCCGACTCGGCCGGCGAACTCACCTACGCGGAACTGGCCGAACGGTCCCGGCGAGTGGCCGCGGCCCTGCTCGCGAGGAGAGCGGCCGAGCCCGCGGCAGGACCGGCGGCGGCATTCACCGTGGGGGTCTGCCTTCCCCGCGACCGGTACCTGCCCGCCGCCCTGCTCGGCGTCCTGCGAGCCGGTGCGGCCTACGTTCCCCTGGAACCGGACCAGCCCACCGAACGGCTGCGCGGCCAACTCGCCGACTCCGGGGCAACCGTCGTCGTCGCCGCCGAGGAGACCCTCGCGCTGGCCGGCGAGCTCGGCGAATCGGTCGGCGTCGGCGTCCTCGACCTGGGCGGCCTGCCCGACCCCGGACCCACGAGGCTGCCCGAGGCGGCGCCCGAGGATCTGGCGTACGTGCTGTACACCTCCGGTTCGACCGGCCGGCCCAAGGGCGTGGAGGTCACTCACGCGAGCCTGGCGGCGTTCGTGGCCGCGATGCGGATCAGGCCGGGCGTCCGGCCCGACGACGTGATGCTGGGTCTCACGTCACCGGCCTTCGACGTGTTCGGGTTCGAACTCTGGGTCAGCCTGGCCTGCGGACTCCGGCTGGCGATGCTGGACCGCAAGGCCGCTGTCGACGGGTATGCCGTCGCGCGGTTCATCGACCGGGCCGGGGTGACGTTGATGACCGCCACGCCGACCACGCTTCGGATGCTGGTCGCCGCCGAGTGGTCGGCCCCAGGGGTGCGCGTCGTCAGCATCGGCGAGCCGATGGACCCCGGACTGGCGCGCGAACTCCTGGCGCGGACAGGCGAATTGTGGAACGCCTACGGGCCCACCGAGAGCACGGTCTACTCGACCGTGGCGCAGGTGGGGACGCCGGTCGGCGAGGCGGTGCCGATCGGCCGCCCCTTGGCCGGGGAGACGGCCTACGTGCTGGACGCCATGGGCCGGCTGGTGCCGCCGGGAGTCACCGGAGAGCTGTGGATCGGCGGTGCGGGCGTCGCCCGGGGCTACCGGAACCGGCCCGAGGCGACCGCGGCGGCGTTCACCGCGGATCCGTTCGCGCCGGGCGGACGGCGCTACCGGACCGGTGATCTGGCCCGCTGGCGGCCATGGGGGTCCCCCCGGCCGGAGACCGGCGGAGGCACCCTCGACTTCCTGGGCCGCCGCGACCAGCAGGTGAAGCTGCGCGGCCACCGGATCGAACTCGGCGAGATCGAGACCGCCCTGCGCGCGGAGCCCGCGGTCGTGGACGCGGCCGTCGTGGTCCTCGGCGACGGAGCCGACGCCCACCTGGTCGGCTACCTCGCGGTGGGCCCCTCGGCGGCGACCGCGGACGCCTTCGGCACGCCCGCGGTGGAGGAGCGCCTGCACACCCGTCTCCCGGACCACATGGTGCCCCGGCGGTGGGTCGTGCTCGACGCCCTGCCCCTGACGGCCTCGGGCAAGGTGAACCGGGGCGCCCTCCCGGCGCCCGGTCGCGAAACCGGCCGCGAACGGATCGCCCCGCGCACCGATGCCGAGCTGCTGGTGGCCGAGGTGTGGGAGACCGTGCTCGGGGCCACCGAGGTCGGTGCGCACGACGACTTCTTCGCGCTCGGCGGGCATTCGCTGGCGGCCACCCGGGTCGCGGGGCGGCTGATGGCGGCGCTGGACTTCGCGCTGCCGGTGCGCCTGCTGTTCGAGCACCCGGTCCTGGCCGACTTCGCCGCCGCGCTGGAGGCCCTGCTGCTGGCCGACCTCGCCGAATCGGCGGACCTCGCCGAATGGGCCGACCCTGCCGACCATGCCGAATCCGCCCGCCCGGCCTCCGTCACCGGCGGCGGTGCCGCATGACCGAGGTGTCCGCCGAGCGGCGGGATCCCCGGCTCACCAACGCGCTGCGTGCCCGGCTCGCCTCAGCCCGCCGCACCGCGGTCCGCGGCACCCCGGCGATACCCGCCCGGCCGGACGCGGGCGCCCCGGCCCCGCTGTCGGCCGCACAGACCCGGCTGTGGTTCCTCACCCAGCTGGATCCGGAGAGCACCGCGTACCACATCCCGGTCGCCCTGCACCTGCACGGACCCCTGGACCGTGCGGCGCTGCTGGGGGCGGTGCGGGATCTCGCCGAGAGGCACCAGGTCCTTCGGAGCCTGATCGTCGAGACCGACGGCGAGCCGGTGGCAGTGGCAGGCCCGGCGGACGCGGTACCGCTGGCCGAGGCCGATCTGACCGGGCCGGGCGAGCGGGAGTCGCTGGACCGCCGCCTGATCGAGGACCTGCGCAGGCCGTTCGACCTGGCAGTGGAACCGCCCCTGCGGGCGGTGCTGCTCCGGCTCGGCACCGACGAGCACGTCCTGGCACTGACGGTCCACCACATCGCCTTCGACGCCTGGTCGAGGACGGTGGCGGTGGCGGAACTGGCGGCACTGTACTCGGCGCGGCTCGGGCTGGCCGAGTCTCCCGCACCGCCACCGGTCCAGTACGCGGACTACGCGCACTGGCTCTCCCTGCGGCCGGAGGACGGGGACCGCGCGGAGACCGACCTGGCCTGGTGGGTCCACGCGCTGTCCGGTCTGGAGCCGGTCCTGGACCTGCCCACCGACCTGCCCCGCCCACCGATCGCGGAACGGACGGGCGCGGAAGTGCCGGTGAT
The DNA here is from genome assembly GCF_042724755.1 of Kitasatospora sp. NPDC127067. Lineage (NCBI taxonomy): Bacteria > Bacillati > Actinomycetota > Actinomycetes > Kitasatosporales > Streptomycetaceae > Kitasatospora > Kitasatospora sp. NPDC127067. Next base: position 100,615 of record NZ_JBHXEM010000009.1, read on the forward strand.
CCTTCCGGCCGCCCTGACCGCCAAGGTGCGCGGGCGGGCCGCCGAGACCGGCTGCACGCCGTTCATGGTGCTCCTCGCGGTCTGGCAGGAGCTGCTGGCCCGGCTGTCGGGCGTCGACGACGTGCCGGTCGGCGTGCCCGAGGCGGGACGACGGCACCCCGACACCGAGCACACCATCGGCTTCTTCATCAACACCCTGACCATGCGGACCGACCTGTCGGGCGGGCCGAGCGGCCGGGAGCTGCTGACCCGAGTGCGCGACGCGGCGCTGGAGGCCTTCGCCCGCACCGAGGTCCCGTTCGAGCGGATCGTGGACCGGCTGCGCCCGGCTCGCGACCTCTCCACCACGCCGATCTTCCAGGTCCTCCTCAACGTGATCGACACCCCGGCGGTGGCGCCGCGCTTCCCGGGCCTGACGGCGAGGGTCTTCGCACCGCCGGCGACAACGGCCAAGTACGAACTGAACCTGGCGTTCGCGGCCACCTCCTCGAACGGCACCGGCGACACCTACGAGGGGTCGCTGATCTACCGCACCGACCTCTTCGAGCGGCACACCGCGCAGCGGATCACCGAGTGGTACGCGGTCCTGCTGGACGGCGTGCTGTCCGATCTCGACCGCCCCGTGCGCGAGGTGGCCGTGGAACCGGTGGACGGACCGCTGCTGTCCGGGCCGCGCCGGCAGTTCGACCTGGAGCAGCCGCTGCACGGTCTGGTCGAGCGCTGGGCGGCCGAACGGCCCGACGCGACGGCCGTCGTGGGCCCCGACGGTGAACTCACCTACGGACAGCTGGACCGGCGGGCGAACCGGCTCGCGCACCGGCTGCTCGCGGCCGGAGTCGGACCGCGGGAACCGGTCGCCGTCCTGGCCGACCGCCGGACACCGCTCGTGGTCGCCCTGCTCGCCACCCTCAAAGCCGGCGCCATCTACCTGCCGCTCGACCCCGCGTACCCGGACGACCGGCTGGCCGACATCCTGTCGCCGGCGGGTGCGCGAGTCGTCCTCGCGGAACGGGAGTTCGCGCGGCGCCTCCCGGGGCGCGGTACGGACCTTGCGGGCACCCCCGCGGAGCTGCTGATCCTCGACGATCCGCCCGCCCCGGGTACGCCACCGGAACAGCCCGGCGGAGCACCGGGCGTGGCCGTCGATCCGACCGCGCCGGCCTACCTGGTCTTCACCTCGGGCTCGACCGGCCGCCCCAAGGGCGTCACCGTCGAGCACCGGCAGATCGTGCACTACCTGCACGCGGTGACGGAGCGACTGACCGGCTGCGGTGTCGAGGGGGGCGCGTTCGCCCTGGTGTCGACCCACGCGGCGGACCTCGGCATGACCAACCTCTTCGGCGCGCTGGCCACCGGCGGCACGGTGCACCTGGTGGACCGCGAGGTGGCCACCGACCCGGAGGCGTACGGGGAGTACCTGGAGGCGCACCCGGTCGACGCGGTCAAGATGGTGCCGAGCCACCTCGAACTGCTCGCCGCCCACGGGGACCTCGGCCGCGTGCTGCCCCGCAAGCTGCTCATCCTCGCGGGAGAGGCCTGCTCCTGGGACCTGGTGGCCAGGATCCGCGCCGCGCGGCCCGAGCTGTCCGTGCAGGTGCACTACGGCCCCACCGAGACCACGGTGTCCGTGCTCGGCTGCGCCGTGGAGGAGACCCCGCCGGCCCGGCGTTCGGGGACGGTTCCGATCGGTCGCCCACTGGCCGACGTGGACTGCTATGTGGTCGACTCCGGCGGCCGGCCGCTGCCCGCCGGGGTGCCCGGCGAGCTGTGGATCGGCGGGCCGAGCGTGGCGCGCGGGTACTTCGGCCGCCCCGACCTCACCGACGAGCGCTTCGTCCCCGACCCGGTGACCGGCACCGCGCGGTGCTACCGCTCCGGGGACCGGGTCCGGCTGACCACGGCCGGACTGTTCGAGTTCCTCGGCCGGATCGACGACCAGGTCAAGATCCGCGGCTTCCGGGTGGAACCGGGCGAGGTGGCCGCCGCGCTGCGCGACCTGCCCGAGATCGCCGAAGCGGTGGTGCTGCCGGTCGGCGAGGCCCATGCCAGGCGGCTCGCCGCCTGGGTGACCCCCGCGGCGCCGGCATCCGGCGTGGACGTCGCGCTCGTGCGCACGGCGTTGCGCGAGCGACTGCCCGACTACATGGTGCCCTCGGCGATCGTCGTGCTCCCCGCGCTGCCGCTCAACCCCAACGGAAAGGTGGACAGGTCGGCCCTGCCCGCCCCCGAGCCGGCGGCGAGTACCGAGCACATCGCCCCGGGCACGCCGACCGAGCTGCGCGTCGCACAGGCCTGGGCGCAGGTCCTCGACCTGGACGCCCCCGACGGCATCGGCATCGACGACGACTTCTTCGCCCTGGGCGGGGACTCCTTCCGGGCCGTGCGCGCCGTCCGGGCGATCGACCCGACGCTACGGGTGATCGACCTGTTCACCCGGCCGACCGTGCGCGAGCTGGCCGCGTTCCTCGACGCGGCACAGGCGGACGGGCCCGACGGTGAGCGCCGCCTGCTGCACCGGCTGGCGGGCCCCCCGCCCGGCCGGCTCCCGACCGTCACCGTGGTGTGCCTCCCCTACGGCGGCGGTTCGGCCGCCGCCTACGGTCCGCTCGCCACGGAACTGGCCAAGGCGATCCCCGGCGCGGCCGTACTGGCGGTGGAACCGCCGGGACACGACCCGGCGCGGCCGGACGAGCCGCTGCTCCCGCTCACCGTGCTGATCGACCGGGTCGTCGCCGAGCTGGCCGAGGCGGCCCGCCCGGCCCCGGGGACGGGCGGCCGGGTCGGCCCGGTGGCGGTGTACGGCCACTGCGTCGGCTCGGCCGCGGCCACCGAACTGGCGCTGCGTCTGGAAGCCGAAGGTGTCCCGGTGACGGGCCTGCTGGTCGGCGGGAGTTTTCCCGGTGCGCGGCTGCCGGGGCGTCTGTCGACCTGGCTGCGCAGCAGGTTCCCGGCCACCCGCTGGACGTCGGACCGGGCCTACCGGGACTTCCTGCGCACCCTCGGCGGCATGGACGACGGCGACGGCGACGGGGAAGCGGCCGAAGCGGCACAGCGGACCATGCTGCGCGCCCTGCGGCACGACGTGGACCAGGCGCAGGGCTGGTTCACCGGTGAACTGACCAGGGCGGACGCCCGCAGGCTACGGGCCCCGGTGCTCTGCGTGATCGGCGAACGCGACCGGTCCACCGAGCTCTACGAGGAGCGGTTCACGGAGTGGGGAGCCTTCGCCGACCGGGTGGAGCTGGCCACCCTCCCCAGAGCGGGCCACTACTTCCTCAAGCACCAGGCCGCCCAGCTCGCCGCGCTGGTCGGCGAGCGGCTCGGTGCCTGGGCCGGTGGCCTGCTGCCGGAGCCGATCGCCGACGTCACGGTCGTCGGCCGGACGGCGCGACACGACCTCAGGAAGTTCTACGTCGTCGCCGCGGGCCAGACCGTCTCGCTGATCGGCAGCGCGCTGACCTCGTTCGCCCTCGGCGTCTGGGCCTACCAGCGCAGCGGGCGGGTCCTCGACTACGCGCTGATCAGCATGCTCGCCATGCTCCCGGCGATCGTCGCGGCGCCGCTGGGCGGCGCGGTGGCGGACCGGATCGACCGCCGCCGGGTCATGCTCACCTGCGACGCCGTCTCCGCGACCGCCACGGTGTCCCTGGTGGCCGCGCTGTGGAGCGGCAGCCTGGCGCTCTGGCAGGTCGGTCTGATCGTGGGCGTCATGTCGCTGGTGACCGCGTTCCGGCGACCGGCCTACCTGGCCGCCGTCGCCCAGCTCGTCCCCAAGCCGTACCTGGTGCAGGCCAACGGGCTGGCCAACCTCGGTGCCGGACTGGGGACGCTGATCGCCCCGCTGGCCGGCGGCGCGCTGATCGGGCTGGTCGGCCTGCCCTGGGTGGTGGCCGTGGACGTCGCGTCGTTCCTCGTCGGCGTGGCCGCGCTGCTGTGGGTGCGCTTCCCCGACCGGCTCTTCCGGCGGCAGAAGGAATCCTTCGCCCGGACCGTCGTCGGCGGCTGGCGGTTCCTGATCCGGCGGCGTCCGCTGATGATCATGATCGTGTTCTTCATGGTGGAGAACTACCTGGGCACCCTCGCGGTGACGCTGACGGTCCCGAGCGTGCTCTCCTTCAGCGGCACCACGGCGGTGGGCGTGGTCACCACGGTCGGCGGCGCGGGTGCCGTGGCGGGCAGCCTGATCGTGGCGCTCTGGGGCGGCACCGCGCGGCGGGCGACCGGCATGGTGGGGTTCGTGAGCGGCGTCGGCCTGGGCGTCGTCCTGGTCGGCCTGCGTCCGTCGGTGACGGTGGCGGCCGTGGGCGCGTTCGTCTGGTGGGCGTCCATGAGCATCCTCAACGCGCACTGGCTGGCCATCATCCAGCTCAAGGTCGGCCCGGAGCTCCAGGGCCGGGTGCTCGCCACCAACCAGATGCTCGCCGTCGCCATGACCCCGCTGGCCTTCCTCACCGCCCCGCCCCTCGCCGGGTACTTCTCCGGCCTGCTGAACCCGGGAGGGGCGCTGGCAGGCACCGTGGGCCGAGCCCTCGGCACCGGGCCGGGCCGCGGCACCGGCCTGCTCCTCGTCACCTGCGGACTGCTGCTGATCGCCTGGGCCGTCCTGGGCCTGCGCCACCGCCCCCTGCGGTACATGGAGGACGAACTGCCGGACGCCGTCGCCGGTGCGGAGATCGCCGAGGACCTCGACGCCGTGCAGGCCGCGGCCGACCGCGCCATGACCGGCGGGGCGCGGTGGCCGGGTCGGCCGTGACGTGGCCCCGATCCGGATCGGGGCCACGTCATCGGCATAGCCGTGACACGTGGTGGAACTCCCTCGGGCGGTCGCACGAACACGCCACCTGAGCCCGCGGGCCCGGCCGGCCGGGGGAGGATGTCACAACAACCACTAACTCGCTGTTCTCAGCCATTGCCGACGCCGTCCACTTCTCGGACGGCGTCGGTGACGAGGCCAGGTGATGGCTCGTACGGCGATGGCCGGTTGGGCAGCGTTCGAAAACGGGGGCGCTCGAGGTGCTGCCACAGCCATGGCCGGGGACTTGAAGGTACTGGTGATCGGGGCGGCCGAAACCGGTCGGCAATGCTTTCGCCAGCGCTTTGAAGGCGCCCATCAGGTCGTGAAGGCTTCGCGGAGCGGCCCGGTGAAGGTGGATACGGAGGCTCTCTCCTCGCCGGACGCGCTCTTCGTCGGAGTGCCGGATCTCGACGTCGTGGTGTCTGCGCGGCCAGTGGCCCGCTGGTGGATCTGGTGGCAGCGGCGGACGACGAGATCGTCGCGGGAACCCGGTGCAAGCTGCTGGGGCAGGTCGCCCTGGCCCTGCGGCCCCGCGTCGTGCCGCTCGAAACCGCGGCCGACTCACCCTCTCCAACTCCCTGCGTGACCGCATGCCAGTGGTCTGGTCTCGCCGAAGGCGATCCAGTCCTACTCGACCTGAGCCATCGACGCAGTCCAGCCCCCAGTCGGCCGAGAATCTGTCGGACGTGTACACCATGGAAGTCACAGATCGTTCGCGACCGTGTTCACCTGAGCGACTTTCGGCTGACAGGAGAGGTGAGGACAGTGGCGAACTTCTGGGGTCTCGTCCGACACGCCATCAACAGCAATGGCAGGACGGTCAGGCTGTGCTTGGTGCTGATGGTCTTGGCCGGAGTGGGATTCGCTTGGCGTAGCTGGGTCCAACCATGCTGACACCAGCCCCTGCTGCAGGTTGAGTGAGGCGAAATCGCCAGGACCGACTCACCCAACCTGAGCCACCGCAGACGTCGCACGTGGTTAGGCGTCAAGCGGACGGGTTTGATCAGCGGTCTGGAGTGGTGGGTAGCCAGGCGAGATCGAGTGGGGCGTCGATTGTGGCGGTACCGGGTTCTTGGGAGCCGCCGAGGGCTGCGTGGCTCACCAACACCGGCGTCCCGGCCTCCAGCGCGTGGGCGATGTCCTTGAGCATCGAAGTCACCGAGTCCCACTGGGGAACGTCCAGATTCCACGTCTCGTGGTCCCAGAGGAGTACCGCGCCGTGGGTGTCACTGGGGCGGAGGTCGACAATCAGTCCGTCGCCGCCGGGGCTCAACGCGATCGGCATGAACTCCCGCTGGTAACGGCTCTCGGGCTGACCGTTCTCGTCGAACGAGTCGCCTTCCTGCTCGGCGACCAGGAGCCAGATCTCGTGAGTCTCCAGGGCCTCGTCCAGCGAGACCGGGGCGAACGCGTCCGGAATCCAGTGGCTCGCGGTGACGTCGGGCAGCAGCCACCAGGCGCGCAGGTCGGCGGGCAGGGGCAGGCCGAGGTCTGCCTCGAACGCGTCCAGGCGGGCGGCATCCGGCGCTGGTCTCGCTGGGCCTCGTCGGGTGTGCACAGTGAGCCAGGTGCCGATGCGGCTCCAGGAGGTAGGGACGTCGGGATCAGCGGTTGTCATGGCGGGCAGTCTGCCTCACCGGGGTGTCAACGACCGAGGCTGTGACCACTCTCGGCGAAGCAGCTGGTCAAGCCGCGACCGCGATGAGAGCTGGTACGGGAAAGACAGTGTTCTCGTCGAACCGTTCGTGGTGCTGGAGGCAGCAGTGGTGGAGCTGTCCGAGCAGGCGGTTGAAGAGATGGTGTTGGGCGGCGGCGTGCCAGTTTCCGTGTTCGCGGCGGGCGCGGTACTGGGCGCCGGCGGGGCTCAAGCCCAAGCAGCGGTGAGTTGGGGCGGTGGGCGAAGCATTCCCCGGCCGCCCTTCCTGCTCCCCTCTATGCCAGCCTTGAGTGAGACATCCTGCTATGTCGGGTTAGCCTGAGAGAGCCCAGGACGAAGGACGCCGACCGTGGGCCGCCTCCCGGCCGCTTCCCGCGGACCGGCCAGGCCCCGATGGGCCTCGGTGTTCAGCAGCTCAGGTTGTTGCCCGGTACGGTGCCGAGCAGTTGGGTGAAGCGCTGGTAGGCGTTGATCCGGCTCTGTACCTGTGCGGGGTTGCCGCCGTTGCACTCCAGTGAGCCGTTGATGCTGCGGATGGTCTCGCCGAAGCCGTAGCCGTTGACGATCGCGTTGTGGGGGGTCATGGTGCCCGGCCCGTTCTGGGTGTTCCAGTACCAGAGCGCGGTCTTCCAGGCGATGGCCGGGTCGGTCTGCACCAGGTTGGGGTTGCGCAGCAGGTCGATGCGGAGGGCGTCGCCGGCCGCCTTGTAGTTGAAGTTCCAGCTCAGCTGGATGGGGCCGCGCCCGTAGTACGCGGCCTGGCCGGCCGGGCAGCCGTAGGGCTGTGAGGTGTCGCAGTAGTGGGGGTAGTTGGCGGTGTTCTGCTCGACCACGTAGACCAGCGCGCCGGGGTGGCGAGTGGCCCTCCCGCCGGCCGGGCCGACGAGAGGGCAGGGCCGACGAGAGGGCCGGGGCGGGCCGGGGTGCGGGCCTACTTGGCGAGGCCGTAGCCGCCGACCGCGGCGTACACGGTGTCGGCGACGTGACGCGGCGCGGAGTCCGTGGTGGTGGTGACGGGCGGTTCGCTGCCGTTCTGGTCGCGCAGGTTGAGGGTGGTCGAGCCGCCGCCGTCCATGTTGACGGCGTCGACCAGGTTGAGCGCCTTGAGCAGCTGGGCGAGCTCGCTGCGGGTGGCCCCGGCGGCGAGGGGCGCGGGGCCGCCCTTCTGTCCCTCGACGGTGACGAAGAAGAGGTGGCCGAAGCCGTCCGCGCCGCCGGCGGTGCGCCAGGCCCGTGCGGTGTCACCGGGCACCTGGTAGACGACCGAGGCGTCGCGGATCAGGACGTCGCCGACGGGGGTGGCGTACATCGCCGGGTCGATCGGCCGCTCGACGGCGCCGGCCGGGGCGCGGCCGAACCAGGTGTCGGCGACGGTGTCGCCGAAGCGGGTGTCGGTGATCACCGTGTGCAGGGTGACCGGCTTGCCGGCGCAGGCGTTGTCCCAGAGCCAGGCCGCGCCGTCGCCGGTGCCCTCCAGGGCCCGTCCGCCGGGCGGCACGTCGTGACCGCCGCGTGGGGCGTCGGAGACGATGCCGCCGGCGGTGGCGCCGGGGCGGAAGCAGGCGGTGGCGACGCCCGCCGCGTTGAACAGCACCTCGACGCCCGGGTCGTCGTCCGTGGTGGTGGCGGTCTGCTTGAGCAGGTCGGCGGCCGGCGTCCTCGCCCCGAACTCGGGGGTGAACTCGACGATCTCCGACGGGTCGAAGCAGACGCCGTCGGCGACCGTCACGTCCGTGTTGGCGGGGTCGGTGTTGCGCAGGCAGTGGCCGGCCCGGCCGGGGAGCCGGTTGACGCCGTCGACCTTGCGGCTGACGGTGGCGTCGTCGGAGAGCCGCACGGTGAGCGCGGTGCCGAGCTCGGTGATGTACGGGCGGCCGTTCTGCAGCATCAGCACGGAGTTGGCGGGGCGCAGCCCGACGGCCTTGCCGGTGACGGGGTCGTAGGCGTAGCGGCCTCCACCGGCCTCGCTGAGCAGCCGCCCGTTCCGCATCGAGGTGCCGCCGAGGTCGCCGAGGTAGATCCGGTCGGTCTGGTCCAGGACCACGCCGTCGTCGAAGTAGCCGCCGTTGACCCCGAGGTAGGGGCGACGGCTGGTCACGCCGGTGGTCTGCTCCAGCATCTCCTGGACGGTCTGCGTGGTGTACATGCCCTGCCCGATCGAGCCGTCGAAGGTGATCGGGGCCCGGTTCGGGTCGATGTCCATGACGTTGACCGTCCACGTGCGGTCGGCGTCCTGGTAGACGGTGCGGGTGATCCCGGGGAAGGGCGTGGTGGCCGCGGCCTGGGCGAGGGTGATGGCGCCCAGGACGATGTCGCCCGGGTTGGTGTCGCCGGTCGCCGCGCCGGCCAGGCCGCTGCCGGGGACGGCGAGGACGGAGGCCGCCAGGCCGAGGGCGGTGGCGGTCCGGATCGCGGCGGCCCGCCGGACGAGGGTGTGCTTCATGAGGGGGCTCCCGGTTCAGCAGAAGTCGGTGGCGGGGCGGCCGTTGGCGGCGACGACCAGACGGTCGGAGCTGAGCGTGCCGGCGTAGGGCGCGGGGACGAAGGTGCTGTCGCCGCTGAGGACGACGAAGGCCCGGTAGGTGGAGCCGTTGGCGGTCCAGGAGCCGGTGAGCCCGTTGTCCGGGTAGAAGCAGGCGTGCTTGGCGGTGTGGTTGAAGACGGAGACCGTGCGGTCGTTCCACTCGGCGCCGTAGTCGCGGACCTCGTCCTCCGTGAGGGAGGTCATCGCGCCGCGGCCGCCCTCCTCCGCGAACAGGCAGAGCCGGCCGGTCTCGCAGCGCTCGTAGCCGGTGAAGCAGCCGGCCTTGGACTTGGCGCCCTTGACGGAGGTGACCTTGCCGTCCAGGTGGGTGCCGAGGTCGGCGAGGTCGGCCTGGCCGCCGGGCCGGACGGCCTGGAGGGTGCCGCCGTAGGCGCTGTCGGCGTAGAGGCAGGCCCAGTAGGCGGACTGGTTGTCCACCGAGCGGGCCCGGTCGTTCCAGGCGGGGTCGACGCCCTGGACGGGGACCCGGGGGTCGTTGGCGAGCTCGGCGCCCTGGCCGCCGTTCTGGTCGTAGAGGCAGAAGCCGCCGACGGCGCAGTGGCTGGTCCAGCTCGCGGCGGTGGCCCGGGTGCCGGGCAGGAAGGCGATCACGAGCGCCACGAGCAGGATGCCCATGACGGCGCGCGGAAGGTGTTGCCTCACGGCGGAGTTCCCCTTTCGGTGAAGCGGTGGTCGGAACACGGTGGAACGCAGGGCGCGGGCCGGGCGGCCGTGCGGCCGCCCGGCCCGGGCTCCCGGACCGGTCAGGGACCGGTGGTCGTCGGGATCTCGGTGTTGTAGTCCGCGAGCCTGGCGATCTGAGCCGCACTCAGGATCCCCTGGTAGGACCAGACGTCGTCCAGCTCGCCGGAGAAGTACTCGCCCCAGGTGCCGGCACCCGTCCTGGCCCGCCCGAACTGCAGGCCCGGGCCCGCGTCGAAGGGCCGCCTGGCCGGGCCCCACGAGGTCCGCGAGACACAGGAGTCGCCGCTGGTGCAGAGCTGGTTCTCCGGCTGCCCGTTGACGTACAGCGACAGCTGTCCCGCCAGGGCGTCGTACGTCACCGCGAGGTGGGTCCAGTTCTCCAGCACGCTCGTGGCGGGGGAGTGGGCGACCACGGTGCGGCCGGTGGTGGCGCCGTCGCCGGTGTTCACCTCGGCCTGCCACTCGCCCAGGTGGGCGCCGGTGGCCGGATCGTCCTTCAGGTAGTGCCAGCGCAGGGTGACCGCGTCGCCGTTGGCGCCCGCCTGGGAGAGCACCGTCATGTCCCGGGTCGGGACGCCGGCGGTGTCCGCCCACGCGGCGAGGGTGAAGCTCTGGTCGGCGTGCAGCGGGGTGGTGGCGCTCTGCGCGTAGCCCTTGACGCCGTCCAGCTGGAGTGTGCCGGGCGTGAGGAGGAGCCCGCCGCCCGGGTTGGTCCTCGCGCCGTCGCCGAACTGCGCTCCGGAGGCGGTGCTGTTCTCGTCCGGCGAGACGAGCGGAGAGCCGGCCGCGGTGTCGAGTCGCCAGCGGCCCACCAGCTGTGGGCGCTGCTTGACCAGGTCGGCGGCCTCGGTGGCGGTCACCACCCGGTCGTAGAGGCGGACGTCGTCGATGTCGCCGTCGAAGAAGTCGCCGTTCCTGCCTTCCCGGCTGATGGCGCCGATCTGCACCGGGCCGGGGGCGGGCCAGGGCGTGGTCTGGACGTAGTCCGTCTCACCGACCAGCGTCCCGTTGATGTACAGGCGCAGCTTCTGCGCGGTGGCGTCGGAGACGCCGAGCAGGTGCGTCCACTGGCCCTCGTTCGGGCCGAAGCAGGGGATGCCGTTGACCGGCCCCGTGCAGACCGGCTGGACGGCGCGCACCAGGGTGTCGGCGGCGCTGTCCTCCTTGTAGCGCCCGAAGATCCACTTCTTGCTGTAGGCCGAGTAGTAGAGCGAGAACTCGTTGTTGTGGGCCCCGATCTGGTCGAGCACCACGCGCGCGGCGGTGTCGCCGTCGGCGAGCTTGGGCAGTCGCACCCAGCTGGAGACGGAGAAGCTCCTCGTCCCGTCGACCACCGGCCGCGCGGTGCGGGCGTAGCCGCTGGTGCCGTCCAGGCGGATCGCCTTGTCGGCGACGCCGGGGATGCCGAGCTGCGCCGCGCCGGAGACCGTGAGGTCGTCGGACTCCGACGCGCCGGGTGCGGTGCGGGCGTTGCCGTCGAGGTGCCAGACCGCCTTGGCCGGGAGGCCGGTGGCGAGCTGCCGGTCGGCCGCCACGTCGGTGGCCTCGCTCGCGGACAGCGCGCGGTCCCACACCTTCACCTCGTCCAGCGCGCCCGACCACGGGTCGTTGTAGCCGCCGCGGTAGCGCATCCGGCCGAGCTCCAGCGACCCCCGGGCCGACCAGGAGGCCGGGGCGGCCACCGGCGCACCGGCCGGCACGCCGTTGACGTACAGCATCACGGTCCTGGCCGCGGCGTCGTACACGCCGGTCAGGTGCGTCCACTGGTTCAGCGCCGCCGGACCGGTGGCGCCGGCCAGTTGGTAGCCGTAGCCGACGTCGTCCGTGCTGACCGTCTCGAAGGCCCAGCCGCCGTTGCGCACGCCGAGGCTGAAGCCGGGCATGTACGACCCGGACTGCGAGACCGCCGAGCGGTTGCGGTCGGCGTTGGCGAGCTTCACCCAGGCCGAGACGGTGAAGCTCCTGGCGGTGTCGAGCACCGCGCCCTGGGTGCTCGCGTAGCCGTTGGCCGTGGCGTCGAAGGCCAGGGCGTCGCCCAGGTGCCCGGGGGACTGCGGGCTCGCGCCGGAGCCCAGCGCGGCGTCGGACCCGCCGCCCGTGCCGGTCAGCCTGGTGCCGGAGGCGTCGTCCATGGACCACCCGGCGCGCTGCGGCTGGCCGGCCAGGACGTTGAAGTAGTACGTCTCGGGCTGCGAGGCGTTGCCCGAGCCGTCGATCGCGCGGGCGGTGAGGGTGTGCAGGCCGGGTTTCTCCGGCAGAAGGTTCACCGTGGCGGCCGCGCCGCCGCTGACGGCCACCTCGTTGGTCAGGGCCGTGCCGTCCACCACCCACTGGTACTTGGCCACGTCGGTGGCCTTCGACCTGACGGTGAAGCTTCCGTAGCGGCCGACGCCGTCGGTCCAGGGCAGGGCGGCGGTGGCGTCCGAGGAGCCCGGGTAGGACGAGGACGTGATGGCGGGGCCGTCGGGCGCGGTGGTGTCGACGGAGAAGTAGCAGTCGGTCGGGTCGCCGTCCGAGGACCACGGCCCCCACTCGGCGCCGTCCCAGGCCCGCACCTCCCAGCCGTACTGGCCCTTCGCGGGCGCCGGCAGCGCGGGCAGGGTGATCGAGAAGGCCGAGCCGGAGGCCTTGAAGGTGTCGGAGCCGGGCGCGGTGCCCTCCGCGCCGGTGGACCACCAGCGGCGCCGGAAACCGGTGGTGCCGTCGTCCCAGGCGGCGGCGAACTGGAGGCCGACCGCCTCGCCGTCCGGGTCACCGGCCTTCGCGGTGAGCTGGGGCCACTTGTTGAGCTTGACCCCGGTGGACACGCACATGCCGGGCGACATGGTCAGGTCGCTCATCGGGGTCTGGCGCGGAGGCACGTTGTAGCGGACCCGCAGCGCGGCGTCGTCGGTGAACTTCTTCCAGCCGTAGAGGTCGCTCTCGTCGCGGGCCCGCAGCCCGAAGGTGGTGGACGACCAGCCCCAGTTGGCCGCGTCCTGGACCAGGTCGCGGACCGGGCCCGAGTCGCCGCCGAACTCCAGCTGGCCGGCCGGGCAGTCACCGCTCCAGCCCTTGGCCGTCCAGATGGTCTGCAGGTAGCGGTTCCAGAACCCGCTGCCGTTCTGGCTGTCCCAGGTGAGGCCCGAGCTGATGTAGCCGGTGTTCCAGAGCTCGACCGGCGTCTGGTGGGTGCAGTCGAAGGACCAGCTCTCGTTGGCGACGAACTCGGCGCTGAGGATGTGCTTCCCGGCGAACTGGCTGGTCGGCACCTGGAAGAACGCCCGCTTCACGTCACGCGGCTGACAGCGCGAGGTGTCACCGCAGTACCCGACGCCCCAGTCGCCGACGTACTTGCCGTTGTAGGTGAAGTGCCAGTACGACTGCGAGTGCCAGTACTGCGAGACGCCCGCCCAGTCGCCGGCGTGCGGCGTGCTCCAGGCCGGGTCGATCATGACCGGGTAGACCGTGCCCGGGTCGTCCAGCATGGACCGGTCCGGGGTGAGGACCATCCCGTCCTGCGTCTTCGGCAGCTCCACGCCGATCCGGGCCACCGTCGCCCCTTCGCCGGGGGCGGCCAGGGACGGGGCCTCGGGCGCTTGGGCCGCGGGCGCTTGGGCCGCGGGTGCCTGGGCGGCGGGTGCCTGCGCCGCGAGCGATCGCTCCTGCGGGCGGGAGGTCTGCGCGGGCTCGGCGACCGGCGCCGCCTTGGTGGCGGAGTCCCACATCACCGGGGTCGGGGCCTCGAAGACCGTGCCGCCGGCGCCCTTGTCGACGGCCGTCATCGAGCCGTCCGCGGCCTGGGCGACCGTCAGGCCGTCGCCCTGGAGGCCGAGCCGGAGCCGCCCGAGCTCGGGGTTCTTCGCGGCCTGCGGGGTGTGCACCACGAGGACCTGGGTGAACCCGGTCCGGGTCGCGGTCAGCCGCAGGTCCACGTCCGGCAGGACCGAGTGGTACTCGGCCGTACTGCCCTTCAGGTCGGGCTTGGGCAGCGGCTTGGGCCAGCTGAGCTTCAGCTCCCGGCCCGCGGAGGCCATCCGCACCAGCGGACGGCCGCTGCCGCCGCCCGAGAACTCCACCTCGGCCGTCGCCGCCTTGGCCGCCACCACGCCGCCCGGCCGCTCGGTGAGGGTCGGGTCGATGTCCACCCAGGTACCGCCCCGGCGCACCCAGTGCGGCTGGACGTATGTCGTCGTCACCAGCTGTCCGTCCGGCTGCGCGACCGTGTCACTGGACTCGCTCCGCTTCTGCGCGACGTCCACCGGCTTGCCCGTCCGCCGTGCCTCGGCGACCGCGAGGCCCTCCGGCCCCTCGGCGGAAACCGCACCGGCCGCTGTCGCCCCCTGACCGGGCCCGGTTCCCACGGCACCCGCGCCGCCCGCGGCGGTCGCCGGAACGACCCCCGCCCCGAGCAACGCCCCCACGGTCAGCGCGGCGGCGAACCAGCCCTGGGCGAATCGCCTCCACCTTTTTCTTTGCACTGTTAACCAATTCGAGATCGACCGACATTGTGAAATGGCGGCACCGAATCGGGCCTGCGGGGAGGTCCACGGAACGGGTGAAACCGATGGGGACGCGGCCGGAATCGGAGACATCCGACCTGGTCGGGCATCGGGTCCGCACTCGATGTCCCGAGCGCGCCGTCGTGTGCGCCCCGTGAAGGCCGTTTCCTCGGCGCCAGGGCAGAACTGTAGGGGGCGCGGGCGGTCGGCAGGCCGGGGCGACCTGTCCGGGCGTCTGTCTCACGACCGTCTCACGGCTCTGACCTGCTGTTGTTCAAGTCGGAAAGGCAAGGAATTGGAGACACCGAGGGGAGATCGGAGGGTTCGACAGGGGGATCCGGGTGCCCGGACCGGCTCTCCTGTCCGGCATATAGGTTCGTATACGATGTTCAAATCACTGCCGACGGGACGCAAGTCGAGAGGATTTCAGGGAATTGATCAGGATGCGTTTCTCGCCGTGCGCGCGCCGACCGGGATCGTACGGTGCGGTGTGGCACCGTACGGGGTGGTGCGGCGCCCGCCGGGGAGCTCACGACCGGATGGTGGGAACGCAGAACTCCTGTATTCCCGGGGCGTCCGCCGTCCACCGACGTCGAGGAGGAAGGAAGCCGTCATGACGTACACCGTGGATTTCGACAGCGTCTCGACCGTCGGTCTGGAGTGGTCGCCGGTCGCGGAGGCGCTGGCCGGTCTGCGGGCGAACGAGGCCCGCTATTTCAGGAACAAGTACGGCCACGTCTTCACGGTGGAGCCGGCCGGCGACGCCCGGGAGGCCGTCGACTGGGTGCACCGGATCCTGAAGGAGGAGCGCGACATCGTCATCTCGTCCCGACCGCTGGAGGCCACGGCCTTCCGGGTCGAGGACATCCGCATGGCCTATGTCTTCTACGAGAGCGGGCTGTCGGTCAACGTGATGTACACCGTCGACGACGCCAAGAAGCGGGCGGTCGGGTTCAAGCTCTCGGAGGGGATGGAGGTCCCGGAGGAGCTCGCCTCCCGGTTCAAGTTCGCCCGGCAGAAGTCGAAGCTCGCCGGGACCATCCGCGGCTCGTACTTCGTCGTCAAGAACGGGTACTGACGGCGGCACCTGTGGGTCAGGGGTCGCCCGGTTCGGCCCGGGGGCCTGTGCCGCCTGGGCGCGCTTTCGGCGTTCGACGCGAGTGCCGGCGATCACGGCGGCGGTCAGGCTGGTCGCGATGATCGCCTCGGCCCAGAAGAACGCGATGTAGTCGATCAGCGAGCCGATCGGCGGCCCGCCCGGCGCGGCGTTGCGCATGCCGACCAGCGCGAACAGGGTCGCCGCCATCCAGCCGAGGGCGGGCCACACCATGCCCTGGCCGCGGTACACCACTTCCGCGCCGCCACGAGCCGGGCCCCTGGGCCAGGCCGCCGTGCGGAAGGGCCACGACGAAGAGCGTCAGCTGCGCGCCCCCGGGGTCGAAGTCCTGGGACGCGACGTTCAGTTCGACCCAGTCGGGGGCGCTCGGCACCGCGAGTGCCTGGCTCCGCTGCCGGGTGTCGCGCTCGTCGAGGTAGAGCGCGACACCCGTCCCGCAGGCGAGGGCCAGCAGCAGGACGGCGAGGGCGAAGCGGTTGCCGCGCAGCCTGGCGAGGGCGCTCACGACGGGGACCGGAAGGCCCTACGGCGCGATCTCGAACGCGGGCGGCTCGAGACCCGCGAGGCAGCCGGTGTCCGGTGCGGTCGGGGTGTCGAAGAACGACCGTGTGATCGACTGGGCGCACGGCGAGTCGGCGAAGACCACGTGGGCGACGTAGGGGACCGTCACCTCCGTGGAGCGGCTGAGCGTGCGGGCGGCGTACGGCCCGCTGCTCGGTGCGGTCTGGGAGTCGAACCCGCCGGAGAGCACGAGGGTCGGGATGTCGCTGTCCGTCACGTCCCGGATCGAGTCCGGCGCGGCGGGAACGTCCCAGGCACGGCAGTCCGCGTGGAGGAAGGCGAGCAGCGGGGCATTGGCCACCACCGACCGGGGGAAGGACGGGAAGGCGCGGTGCCCCGCCCGCATCACGTCGGCCCGGCTCTCGAACGGCGTCCACTCGCTGCAGAAGACGCCGTAGGCGAGCCCGTGGGAGACTCTGCCGACGGCCTGCGGGCTGAGCTTGCCGCCCGCCCACTGCTCGGCGATCCGCCGGGGGTCGCCGTGGGCCAACTCGTCGATGGAGCGGGGCACTCCGGCCGCCAGATGGGTGGCGGAGACCAGCCAGTTCACCAGGACCCCGCCGTCCAGTACGACCTCGACCGGCTCCGGGTGGCCCGGGACGGTGACGGTGGTGGTGACCGGGTCGGCTTCGAGCTCACCGACGAGGTGCTCGAAGGTGTCCTTCAGGTCCGGGTAGCGGTCGGCGCAGGCGGGCTGCCGCGCGCAGGCCCCGAACAGGCCGTCGAAGCCCTCGCGTGCCGCCTTCCACGTCACGGCCCCGCCCGCCAGGGACGGCGGCAGCACGCCGTCGATGCCGACCGAGCGGATGCCCTGCGGGTGCAGGCGCAGGTAGGTGAGGGCCAGGTCGGTGCCGTACGAGATGCCGAAGACGTTCCACCGCTCGACACCCAGCGCCCTGCGCAGGTCCGCGTAGTCGGCGGCGCTCTCGGTGCTGTTGTAGGCGCCGAGCTCGGCCCCGCGGCCCTCCAGTTCGTCGCGGCAGGCCCGCGTCGCCCGGACGTGCAGGCGCCCGGTGGAGCGCGCGTCGTGGACGAGGTCGAGGGCGCTCGCGTTGAACTCGTCGATGTTCGGGCAGGTGAGCGCCGGGTCGGCCGAGTAGGTCCCGCGCTGGGACATGAAGATCACGTCCCGGTCGCGGTTCAGGTCGCCGTTGAGCGCCAGGGGGATCTCGGAGACCGCGTCGTCGCCGGGCCCGCCGGCGAGCCACACGATGGGGTCGTCGGCCTTCCGGTGGGTGGCCGGCACGATCGCGACGCCGAGGGTGATCTTCCGTCCCCCGGGGTCGTCCCGGTCCTCGGGCACGGTGAGCGTTCCGCAGCGGGCCCCCGTCAGCGCGGGGGACGGGTCGGCGGTCCTCGGGCAGGGGCCCGGCGCGTAGCGGGCGTGGCCCGCCGTCCGGGCGACGGTGCCGAGGGGCTCCCCGGCGCCGGACGCCGCCCGGGCGGGCGCCGCGGCCAGGCCGGTGGCGAGGCCGGTGAGGAGACCGGTGACGAGGCTTTGGACGAGGACGGCGGCGGTGGCCCCGGCCAGGGTGGTCAGCGGCCGTCGCGCGGTGCGCCGGTGCCGGGCTGGGCGGATGGACATCATGCGGACTCCGGGCCGGGGGTGATGGTGAACGGTTCGGGGGCGAGCCCGGCCACGCAAGCGGTGTCCGGCGGCGCGGTCGGATCCGCCAGGAAGGAGGCCAGGACGCTCTGCGCGCAAGGGGACTGGGGTACCACCCAGTGGCCGATCCCGGGGATCCGCACGGTGGTCGAGCGGGACAGCGTCCGGGCCGCGTACGCGCCCCAGACCGCCCCGGACTTGGCGTCGAAGGTGCCGGAGAGGACGAGCGCGGGCACGTCGCTGACGGTGGCCACCCGCTGGACGTCGGTGCGGTCCGGGACGTCCCAGGCCCGGCACACGCCGTACTCGAAGGGCAGCTGCGGTGCCTGCGCCAGCACCCGGCCCGGCCAGCCGGGGAAGGCCTCGCGGCCGGCCTCCAGCACGTCGGAGCGCGCATACCCCGGCACCCACTCGCCGCAGGCCACCGACTGGGTCAGGCCGTGGCCGATCTCGCCGACGGGGGTCTTCGCGCCCGCGGCCTGGGCCCGTGCGAAGCGCTCCGGATTCCCGTCGGCGAGCTCGTCGAGCGCCGCGGGGACGTCGACGGCCTTCACGGAGTTGGCGACCAGCAGGTTCACCAGGGCGCCCCCGTCGAGGACGACCTCCACCGGCTCGCCGCCCGACGGCGGCCGCGCCGCCAGCCGCAGCGGACCCGCCTCCAGGCGCCGGACCTGCTCCGTCAGCGCGTCCGGGAGGTCCGGGTAGCGGCTCCCGCAGACGGGCTGCGCCGCACACGCCGCGAGGATCGCCCCGATGCCCTCCCGGGCGCTGTCCCAGGTCCACGGCAGGCTCACGATGTCCGGGGGCACGACCGAGTCGATCGCGACCGAGCGGATCCCCTCGGGGTGCCGCCGCAGGTGGGTGAGGGCCAGCTCGGTGCCGTACGAGTACCCGTAGACGTTCCAGCGGTCGACGCCCAGCGCCTCGCGCAGATCGGCGAAGTCGTCGGCGTTCTCGGTCGTGTTGTAGGCGTCCAGATCGATGCCGTCGGCCGTCAGCCGGTCGTGGCACTGTCTTGCCGCACGTACCAGCCGCCGCCCGGTCGACGGCGCGTCGTAGCGCAGCCCGACGGACTCCGCGGTGAACCGGTCGATCTCCGGACAGAGCAGGGCCGGCTGGGAGTGGAGCGTGCCGCGCTGGGCCATGACGATCAGCTCGCGGTCTCGGTTCACGCCGGAATCGAGGAGGAAGGGGATGCTCCCGAACGCGTCGCCCCCGGGCCCGCCTTCCATGAACACCACCGGGTCCCCGGCCGGCGTCGCCGAGGCGGCCGGGATGATCGCGACGGCCAGCCGGATGGTGCGTCCGGTGCGGTCGGCGCGGTTCTCCGGGACCTCCAGCATGCCGCAGCGCCCGGGGACCGGCTCGGGGGTCTGCGGGCAGGCGCCGGGCACGAACCGTGCCGCGGTTCCCGACAGGGGAGCGCGGACGGCCGGTGACACCGCACCGGCCGGCGTCGGGCCGGCCGCCCCCAGGACGGCCAGACCGGCCGTGGCGAGCGCTGTCCCGGTGCGTGCGCCCCGGGAGCCTCGCCGTCCCCACCGGCGTCGCGCCGGTATTCGCCCGGACCGGGCGCTCCCGTGGACGGACGGCGGGTGGCCCGGGCTGTCGCCCTGTCTCATCATGTGGTCCCGTCTCTCTCACGGCCCCGGAACGGACGGCGCCGCGTGGTGCCGGCCGCCGCCGCACGGTTGGTCCGGGGACTGCGCAGCCCAGCCTCGGGCCGCCGGGAGACGGCCACCACTCGTGGGCTCCACTCGGAGCAGTGGCCGCTCCGGCTGCGGCGGGCGGCGTGCCCGCTCCGGGCGAGGCCGTGGTCACGGCTTCGGGAGACACCGGGTGGAACCGTCGGCCAGGGCTGCCGGCCCGGGCGCTGCTGCTCACATCCCGTCGGCGGTCGAGAACGCCGACGGGGCCGCGGGCGGGCAGCCGCCGCCGTCAGTTGTTCCGGCGGTAGTAGTCGACCGAGACCTTGACCGGCCCGTCGCCCCGCGCGGCCGAGAGCGGTCGGACGATGGCCAGGTCCCGGCCGTCGTCCCCGCGGACACAGAAGGCCCGGCCGGTGACGGTGGAGAAGTCGAGCGGTGTGGCGGACGGGTTGCCCAGGCCTTTGAGGCAGTCGGCGGGTCCCAGACGGTCGTCCCTGCCGAGGTAGGCGTCGTTGTTGTCGGCGAGGACGAACTCGTCGGAGGTCCGGGTGATGTACCAGGACGCCGACTCCTCGGGTGCGACCGCGCCCTTCCTGAGGTCGAACTCGTAGCCGTGGTCGGGCGAGACGAGTGTGGTGCCGGTGTACACGGGGGTGTATTCGGGGGCGGCGGTCGGTGGGGTGGGGGAGGCGGAGGGGGTTTCCGGGTCGGTGGCGGTGGCCACCGGGTCGTCGTCGGCGACCGACTGGCCCTGGTCCTACGGGTGGAGGAACAGGAAGGTGCCGCCCGCGCCGAGGACGAGCGCGGCCGCGGCGATCAGGGCCGTCCGGCGGCGGGAACCGCGGCGGGCCGGGCCGCGGCCCTCTCGCGCTTCGGGCAGTGGCGCCCGCACGTCTTCGCGGTCCGCGACCTCGGGGTCCAGCACGGTGGCGAAGGGGACCACCGCCGTGGCCGCGTCGTGCAGCGGGGCGGCGGTCGGTGGGGTGGGGGAGGCGGAGGGGGCCCGGGGGAGGTCGCTGCGCCGGGCGATCTCGGCGCCGACCTGCGACGGCAGCCAGCCGTCGGCGAAGCGCAGGCCACCGACGAGGCCGGGATCACCGCCTACGAGACCGATCTCGCCGAACTGATCGTGCAGTTGGGCGACGACCGGCGCTCCCACATCCTCGTCCCCGCGATCCACAGGAACCGCACCGAGATCCGCGATATCTTCGCCGCCCGGATAGGTCGAGCAGTGGCTGCGCGGCACCCTCGGCGCGGCGGCCTCCGGGCTCGCCTGACCGGAGAACAGCAACGCGTGGGGCGGGGACGGCCGAAGTCGTCCCCGCCCCACGCGCGTTCCTGATCGGCGAGCAGTTCCAGCACCAGACGCTGCTCGGTACGTCGAGCATCCTGCTCAGGTCGCCGTGGACCGGGCGGCGCAGCGCGTGGGTGATGTCGTCCGATTGCCGAAACTGCGTGGTGGCCCGGCGGGGCGGCCATCGGGGCCGCCCCGGGTGGGGTCACGTGACGGTGATGGTGATGGGGCCGGCGAGCGGGGTGTAGCCGTCGTTGTGCAGGTACCAGGCCGCGTGGGCGCCGACGGTGAGCGCGCCGGTGGCGGGGATCGTGAGGGTGCCGGCGGTGCCCGGCGCGTAACTCCAGGTGGCGTCCCGGTGGCGCCTTTTCGAGCCGTCCCGGCCGTGGCCGGATCGGCCGCCGGCCCCGGAGCGCAGCCACCTGGCGGAGCGCGGTGTCGGCACACCGACCGACACCCTTCCGGCGTGCCGGCGCCCCGAGGGGCGCCGGCACCCGAGGCCGGCGTCAGTAGATGAGGACGTCCCAGTGGCTGCCCTCGTTGCAGTACAGGTTGCCCGACGCGGCCTTCCACTGCGGGTAGCCGTCGCCCCGAAGGCCGATGTAGGTGAAGCTGTTCTGGATGTAGTTGTCGATGCAGGAACTGCGGGCGATGTCGACCTTGTAGCCGTTGTAGTGGCTGTAGGTGCCGGAGGCGTGGCCGACCTCGGTCCCTCCCGTGATGTTGATGGCGCAGCCGCTGGCCTGCTTGAGGGTGATGACGGCGCTCACCGTGCCCGAGTTGATCTGGTCGAACGAGGTACAGGTGGAGTTGGACCTGGTGGTGCAGCCCCCACTGGAGCTCCACGTGACGCCGGCGTTGCTGAGCTGACTGGCAGCCGCCGACTGCGACAGCTTGGTGCCGCTGGCGCCGGCCGTGGGCGCCGAGAGCGCGAGGCCGGCCAGGGCCAGGGCGACGACGGTGGCTGCGGTGCGTGGCTTCATCTGCATCTCCCAATGAGGATGGTGTGCCTCGGACTCGACCCCTCGCCCTCCTGCCGCGCCTCGGCAGGAGGGCGGGAGGTCCGGCGCCGGGCCTGGGGAACCGGCCCGGACGAAGGGGTCGTACGCAGTGCGGTGACGCGGCAGTGCTCCGGCGCGAGGGCCGACCGATCCGTGCGGCGCCACAGCCCGCGTTCCCGGGGAACGAGGGGCGGGCTTCGAGCGCCGGCATCGCTCCAGGATGGCCCATCACTGTCTATGCGGGTAGACCCCGGACTGTGAATTTCGCGTGACGGAGAGCGGCCTTCAGCGCGTCGAAACGCTCCACGGGGCGCACCGCACGACCACCCGCGCGCTGGTCACCGCCCCTCGGCGATGCCGACGGCATCGGGCGGCAGTCCGGCAGCCGTTCGCCGTGCCGGTCTTTCGTGAAACGGTCATCGGAGGGGGGCGGACCCCCAAAACGTCCGCTGGTATGACTATTGGGGAGTCCCATGGATTGTCAACTTCCGGCAAAGCAGGGTCGTTACGCTCGTGTCATGAGCGCCATCGTGAACGTTGTCCTCGACTTCGACGCCGTGCCGGGCGAGGACTGCACGGAAGCCTTTCAGAAGGCTGTCGACTCACTGGATTTCCTGACAGGCGGCACCGTACTGGTGCCGGGCAGCAAGCTTCCCTACCTGTTCTCCCGTTCGGTGATGGTCGACCGGCACAATGTGCGGTTCGTCGGCGAGGGGCCCGAGGCCACCGTGCTCCAGGGGGTGGCGTACACACCCCCGCTGGTATTCGGCGTGGACCGCAAGGTGCTGGGGCAGCCGGTCAGCGACGGGCACTGGGCGGATCTCTTCGGGCTGCTCGACACCCATGCCGCCCCGAGCGCGGGGCAGCGGTGGGGCTTCCGTACGAGGGTCCCCACCGGCGTCGAGGGGCAGCCGTTCAGCGACGCGACGGTCACCTTCGCGTGCTCGCCGTTCCAGTTCGGGCCGAGGCGTGGCGCGTTCTGGTCCGACGTCAGAAAGCTGACCCTCGACTTCGTGGTGCGCAACGACGCGATGCCCTGGGTGGGGCGGCCGCTCTTCGGCCTGGCCGACGCGTACAACCGCCCGTCGCCGTTCTACGCCCAGACGGAGGTGTCCCCGGGGATCGTGCCGCCGCGGGTGCTGTTCGTCTTCCGGACGGCGGACGGCCTGATCCGGGAGATCCGGGTGCCCTTCGACGACGAGAAGCCCGTCCTGCGCTGCTCGTTGCAGATCGATCTCGACGCGTCCACCGTGACGGCCTGGACGGACCTGGCCCAGGTCGAGCCCGATCTGGCCGTGATCAACGACGGTTGGGGGGAGCGGGAGGTCGCCTTCGCACCCAACTGGTACGCACCGTTCAACATGGGCCAGTTGGGCCTGCTGTCCAGCGGATGGGGCGGCGGCACCTACCGCATCCCGGGCGACAAGGACACCCCGGTTCCGCTCACGTTCGGCGCGCTGCGGCTCTCCGACGTGACGCGCTACCAGGACCTCGGCGCCGGCACGGCGCAGCAGGACGAGCACGGCCCCGTGACCGACCTGACGTTCCTGACCGACGAGGCGGGCGTCTTCTGCGTGCTGCCCATGGACGAGGCGGTCCACAGGAGCGCCGACGGTGTCCCCGATCTCCACGCGCGATACGTGGCGAACGGGCTGACCGGGTACGGGCTGTTCATGCCGATCGGGCCCAGGCAGACGTTCGAGCGCAACAGGGCGGAGAAGATGGCGGTCACCGCCCTGGCGGTCGGCGGCCAGGAGGGCTCCGACTACGGCCAGGCCATCGGGCTCGGATCGGTGGTCATGTTCTCGCTCGCCGACATGAAGGTCTACTTCGGTGCGCAGGGCCTGAGTGCGTACCATCTCGACGCCAGCTACCCGGTGGACGTCACGGACAGCGAATTCGGCCACCAGACCGACTGCGCGATCTACTCCTGGTTCCAGATGGGCCGGGGCGACCGGCTCAAGCTCGCCTATTTCGGGCGGTCCGCGTTCAAGGCGCTGCGATCGAACCCCTCCTACCGCAACGTGTTCGTCACCGGTGTGGAGGACTCCGTATCGGCCGTGCGGCTCTTCGAGTGCGGGGCCGCCCAACTCGACAACTGGAGCTTCGACTTCGAGCACGCGGGCCCCAGCGACAGCTACGTGTGGGCCAGCCTCCAGGACAACGTCGGGGGGACGCAACTGGTCATCAGGGACTGCGTGGGCGTCAAGGGCGGCCCCCGCACGGCCGCGGTCCGGCTGGACAGCAGCGACCGCGGTGCGGGGCTCGGCGACTCCTCCCGTGGCGCCGGCTGGTGCAAGATCGAGCGCTCGTTCAACACCTATCTGGCCCCCGGCATGCAGGCGGTGGTGGCGGTCGACGGGCCGGTGTGGCGCGGGCTCTTCGAAGGAGTGCCGAAGCCCTACCCGCCGCTGGTCGTCAACACGGCCACCCCGGGCGCCTCGGCCAGGATCGGTACGGACACCGTGCCGCCCGCCCGGTCCGCGCCGCCCCTGCTCGCGGCCGGCGCGGACGATCCCGTCCTACGGCTCGACGGCCTGATCGGCTACTACCGCGCCGACGTCTCATCCGTGAAGGCCGACCCGAACCGCGCCCTCGGGGACGGAACGCCCGTGGTGCAGCTGCTCGACCTGAGCCCCGCGCACAACGACGGCACGGCCGTGGGCAACCCCGCCGTCTACGAGGCCTCGGCGATCAACAGCCTTCCCGCGCTGCGCTTCACCGGCGGCTGGTACACCTTCCCCACCATGCGGGGCACCACGGGCGCCGCGACGGTCTTCCTGGTCGGCAAGCGACTTCCCGTGTTCGACACCGGACCCGCCCTGATCGACTCACTCCACACCTACGGCTCCGGATGGATCCTGGGCGAACGCCTCCAGGTGCTCAGCGCCGAATCCGACACGGAGTGGGCCGTCTACGCCGTCCGCTCCACCGGCGGCCCCAGGCGACTGCTCCAGAGCTTCGTCAACGGCCACCCCTACGAGCTGCGCAGGTTCGACTCCCTGCGCCCGCTCGCCTGGGACGCACCGGAACTCGGCAGGCGCGACCAGGGCCTGGAGATCTTCAAGGGCCTGCTGGCCACCGCCGTCGTCTGCGACGCGGCACTCGACGACCGGACCCTCTCCGACATCTGCCGGCACCTGCTGTACGTCCACCAGATCCCGGTCTGACCCGTCGTCCTCCCCCGGGCCGCCACCGAGGCGTCCGGCCGGTCGTCAAGGACGAGCACGGGGAGCTGATCCCGTTCGGCGCGTACCGGCCTGTTGCTCGGCGGCGGACAGAGGAACTGACGGATCTGGCACGGGTGGACGTGCATGCGCGTCGGAGGCTGAACCGTCTGCTCCGCGAGCCGCCCGTGAAGGACGGTCGCGGCGAGTGCGCCGCGGCCGGACAGGCGCACGGGTGGGGGTGGCGATGGTTCGCCGGGCGGCAGGTGGGTGATGGGGTGGCCGCGAACGGGCCGGGCTCGCCCCTGTCACGGCCGCGTTGGACGCGCAGCACCCCGCAGCGGTCGTCAGAGGCGGAGCGCCGCGACGAGGTTCTCGAGCAGTTGGGCCTCCGCGCGCTGGACCGATGCGGTGGTCCGCGCGGCGTACAGGTCGTGTACGTCGATGCCGGGGAGCCGCCTGGTGGATTCGCCGACAGCGTGGGCCGCGCACGAGTCGAGGACCACGGGTCCGGAGCGGCCTGCCTGCCAGGTGCGCAGATCGGTCTCGGCCATCGGCAGCCCCAGGGTCGTCAGGATCACGAGGCATGCGTCCGGTACCCGGCGCAGGTCCTGGAGGGTGACGACGTGGCGGTAGGCGGGTGAGTGGAAGGAGAGGCAGTCCGCAGAGCCGAGCAGCTCGGCCAGCGGCGCCCACCGGGGCTCGTCGGCCTCCGTGGCGCGATGCCCGGGTGTGTGGAAGAGCACGTCCATGCCGAGAGCCGTGGCGACCTTGCCGACGCCCCGGGCCACCGGACCGTAGCCCACGAGCCCCAGCCGGCGTCCCGCCAACTCCCCGGGCACGCCCCCGTTGTGGCGCGTGTGGACGAGCAGCTGCTCGATCACGAACTCCACCGTGCCGATGTCGCCGTAGCCGTATATGGGCGAGACGGTGATGCCCTCCCGCCGCGCGTGGTCCAGGTCGACGCGGTCGGTCGACGTGGCACGCAGGCCCACGTAGCGCAGGTCGGGAAGCCGGCGCAGGTGGTCGGCGTCGAGCGGGTCCTTCCATCCCGCCAGCAGGGCGTCCGTCCGTGCGAAGGACTTCCCGAGGTCCGACTCCGGTGACGGCCATTCGCCCGGTTGCAGCAGCGGCCGTTCGCTCAGCGGGCGGAGGGCGTCGAGGAGCCCGGGGGACGGCCAGACACCGGGCAGCAGGGAGACTTGCCGGAACATGGAGGTGGGCACCGTTCTTCCTTCTCGGACGGGGCGGGTTGTCGGCGGCCGGAGCGGCGTGGTCGGACTCAGGAGGCCCGTACGGGCGGAACCACGGCATCGATGAGATGGGGGCCCGGTTCCGCGACGGCGGCCCGCAGTTGACGGGCGAACTCCTCAGCCGTGCGGGCCCGGGTGGCGGGTACGCCCATGCCGTTCGCCAGCGCGACGAAGTCCAGTCCCGGGATGTCGATGAGCGACCGGCTCCGCCGAGCATCGGCGCCCTGGAACGCTCCGACCCGCCGCAACTCGGAGTCGAGGATCGCGTAGGAGGCGTTGTTGAAGATGACCGTGGTCACGTCGAGGCCCTCACGCGACTGCGTCCACAGCGACTGGAGGGTGTACATCGCGCTGCCGTCGGCCTCCAGATTGACGACCGGCCGGTCCGGGCAGGCGCAGGCCGCCCCCGTGGCGACCGGCATTCCCATGCCGATCGAGCCGCCGGTGATGTTGAGCCAGTCGTGCACGGGCGCACCGGCGGTGGCGGCCGGCAGCCACTGGTCGGAGGTCATGGCCTCGTCGACGACGATGGCCCGCTCCGGCAGGATTGCGCCGATGACGGCCGCGGCCTTCTCCGCCGTCAGCTCCCCGCTGGGCAGCCCCGGCCGGCCCGTGTCCCTGACGAGCGGAGTGGTGCCGGGTGCCAGCAGGTCGGCCAGGTACTCGAGGGCGCCCGGAGCCGCACCGAGGTCGTGCACCTCGCAGTCCGGCGGGACGAGGGTGCTCGGCCTGCCCGGGTAGGCGAAGAACGAGACGGGCTCGCGTGTTCCGGCGAGGACGAGGTGCCGCACTCCCTTGAGCCGGTCCGCCGCCAGGTCCCTGGGGTAGGGAAGCCGGTCGAAGCGCGGGATGCCGGCTCCTCGCTCGTGCCGCGCCGGGGACTTCTCGGCCAGGACGTCGGCCCCGGTCGCCGCCGCGATGCGGCTCGCCGCCGCGAGTCCCGCGCGTCGTGTGTTGCCGCCCCCGACGAGCAGGAGGCACCCGTCCTTCCCGCGCAGGATCGCGGCGACCCGCTCCACCGCCGCCTCGTCGAAGGACGGGGGCGGCGCGGCGAGGACGGGCACGGCACGGCCCCCCTCGGACCAGCAGACGTCGGAGGGCAGGACGAGGGTGGCGACGCCGCCGGGGAGAGGGCCGACCGGTGTCCTGGCGGCTCGGATGGCGTCAGCGGTGTCCTGCCCGGCATCGGTGGGACGCTCGGTTCTGCGCACCCATGCCGACACCGTCCCGGCCATGCTCTCGATGTCGGAGTCCAGGGGCGCGTCGAACGGTTTGTGGTACGTCGCGTGGTCGCCGACCATGTTGATCAAGGGCGTACCGGCGCGGCGGGCGTTGTGCAGGTTCGCCAGCCCGTTGCCGAGACCGGGCCCCAGGTGCAGGAGCGTCGAGGCGGGTCGTCCCGCCATCCGGCCGTACCCGTCGGCGGCGCCCGTCGCCACCCCCTCGAACAGGCAGAGGATGCTGCGGATCTCCGGTGTCGCCACCATTCCCGCGACCAGGTGCATCTCGGAGGTGCCGGGATTCGTGAAACAGATGTCGATGCCGCCGTGCACAAGGGTGTCGAGTACTGCTCGTGCGCCGTTCATGGTGGTGCCCGCCCTTCGGGATCAGCCGGCGATCTGTACGCGCTTGAGGTGCCGCTGCGGGTCGTCGAAGGCGTTGCGGGAGTGCAGCATCCGCCAGTTGTCCCAGACCACGAGGTCCCGCTCCCGGTAGCGGACGGCGACGTGGTGCTCCTCGTAGAGGGCGCTTCCCCGGTCGATGAGCCGGCGGGCCAGCTCGTCGCCCTCGGGTATCTGCAGGTAGCTGGTCGAGTACCGGAGGATCAGTGCGCCGTCGCGCTCCTCCAGGACCGGGTGCTCCGCCGTGGGGACCACTCCTCGGCGGGCGAGGCCCTCGGTGGACCTCCACCGGTACACGGTGTCGAGGAAGTGCTGCCGCTCGCTCGCGTCGAACTCCGCGAGCACGCGGTTCCCGTCGAACAGGGTGGTCTCGCCACCTCGTCCCTCGGCCGGCCTCACGCACCACAGTGCGAGGTACCGCGGCGGAGTGCCGCGGAACTCGTACCCCTCGGTGTGGGGCTGCAGCGCGCCCTGGTTCTGGCCGTGGTTGACGTCGTCCATGCCGCGTTCGGGCTTCACGTCCCCGACGACCGTGCCGGTGGGCGTGGGCTGGAACCGCCCGAGCTCCTTGAGGAAGGCGACGTGGTCGAAGGACTCGGGAACGTTCACGAGGTGCACGTATCCGTTGTTGCCGAGCAGTTGGCGGAAGGCGTACCCGAGCACGCCGTCGGCCAGCTCGTCGCCGTTCATGTCAACGCAGGAGACAACACTGTCGGGCCACTTGCTCACGATCACTCCGATGGTTCGTCGCTACGGGTCGGTGCGGGTCGGCGCGGGTCGGCGCGGGTCGATGCGGGTCAGTGCGGGTCGATGGGGAAGGCGGTTCAGCAACTGATCAGCACCTTCAGGGACGTTCGCTCGTCCATGGCCTGGTAGCCGCCGGGGACTCCGTCGAGTCCGACCGTCAGGTCGAAGACCGGTGACGGGTCGATCACCCCTTCGAGGACGTCGGGCAACAGCCGGGGGATGTACGTCCGCACCGGCGCGACGCCGCCGCGCAGCGCGATGTTCCGCTCGAACACGTCGCTCAGGTCGAGGCCGGTGTCGCTGCCGTGAGGTACGCCGACGCAGCCGATCGACCCACCGTCCCTGGTGATCCGCACCGCCGTCCACAGGGACTGCGCGGTCCCCACGGCCTCGATCACCGCGGGCACGCCCCGGCCCCCGGTGAGTTCACGCACGGCCTCGACCGCCGCTTCCCCGCGTTCCGCGACGATGTCGGTCGCGCCGAAGCGCGTGGCGATGTCCGTGCGGGACGGGTGCCGTCCGAGTGCGATGATGCGCTCGGCGCCCAGACGCTTCGCGGCGAGCACACCGCAGAGTCCGACCGCGCCGTCGCCGACGACGGCCACCGTCGTGCCCGGTCGCACCCCCGCGCCGACCGCGCCGTGGTGGCCCGTTCCCAGCACGTCGGACAGCGTCAGGAGCGCGGTGAGCAACCGCCGGTCCGACGCGGCCTCCCGGGGGAGCCGCACGAGCGTGCCGTCGGCGTACGGCACCCGGAGCGCCTCGCCCTGGCCGCCGTCCGATCCCTTCGTGCCCCAGAATCCGCCCTGCTCGCACGAGGTGGTGAGCCCCTCGGCACAGTAGTCGCAGACGCCGTCCGACCAGACGAACGGCACCACGACCAGGTCGCCGGCGGAGCAGCCCACGACCTCGGCGCCGACCTCCTCGACGATGCCGATGGACTCGTGGCCGGTGCGCTGCCCCGACCGGAAGTCGGCCAGGCCCCGGTACGCCCACAGGTCGGTCCCGCAGATGCAGGAGAGGACGACCCGCACCACGGCGTCGGTGGGCCGCCGGATCACCGGGTCCGGGACCTCCTCGACCCGCACGTCGCGGGAAGCGTGGATGACAGTGGCGCGCATGCGCATGGTCCTCTCTGTTGGGCGACGGATCGGGCGGCTCGCCGGCATCACCCGGCGCGCGGCTACTGGAGCGGCTTGGCGGGGGCGGCGGCGGCCTCGCCGACCTCGCTCAGGATGTGGCCGATGCGGTTCTCGCACTGCGCCACCTCGGCGCTGCGCAGTTCCTCGGGCCGGTCGTCGCCCCCGTGCCCCAGCGGGTAGAGGCCCCGGTCGGCGATGTCCCACGCCACCGCACGCAGCCTGCGCAGGAGTTGGCTGGTGATGCCGTCGTCGTCCACCGGCCCGCGCAGGGTCAGGAAGAAGTTGTCGTACAGGATCGCCGTGCGCTCCGAGGGGCGGACGACGGTCTCCTTCATGGTCTGCTGCAGCAGGGACCGGCCTTCGGGCACGAGGCGGGCGGCGATGCCGTCGTGGATGGTCCGGTGGATCTCCACGGCACGGGCCAGCCGGTCGGCCTCCGGACCGTGTCCCCGGGCCGCGCCCCGTCCCCGGAACAGGCCGCGCACCGGGGCGAAGTCCGACGCCCAGGTCCCGCTGAAGCCGCGGTGCTGGAGGTGCATGCGCGGTCGGATCAGGCTCTGGTAGAGGTCGAGCGGACAGGACCCGGTGTAGAGCAGCATGGCGCAGTAGCCGTAGGCGTACGTCTCCAGGCGGCCCAGTGACTCGCGGTCCGGCGTCTGCCGCTCCGCGCTCCGTTCGAGCAGCTTTCCCATCAAGTGCCAGATCAGAAAGGTGATCTGATGCCCAGTGATCCAGCGGAACCAGAACAGCTGGTCGTCGCTGGGGTCCACACGGGTGCCCGGGGCGGCCGAGGGCCCGCCGTCCGCGAGGAGGCGCAGCTGGAACAGGACGAGGTCGAGGTCGCAGGGCGGCAGGGCGCCCGGGACACCCCCGGGGGACGAGACGGCTGCCGGGCCGACCGGCGGCATCGTCAGGTGTTCCAGGCCGTAGGCGAAGTCCCCGAAGTCCCACTCGCCGTTGCGCGGGTCGGAGATCAGGACGCCGTCGCTCACGCCGGTCATCGGTGACCGTCCGGTATGTAGCTGAGTTCGTACTCCAGGCCGTTCACGTCGAAGAGGTAGAGGCTCTGCACCCCGTCGTCGTCGACGACGATCTCGGTCGGCAGCTCGGGACGGGCGAAGGTGTAGCGCTGCGACTCGTAGAGGTCGATCCACCGCCGGCGCCGGTCGACGAGCTCCTGCGGCGTGGCCATCTGGACGCACACGTGCTGGAAGAGGAATCCTTCCTCGTCGGGCGTCCGGCCGTTGTGGCCCGCTCGGTCGAAGAGGTGCAGCCGGACGTCCCCGAAGGCGATCTCGGTCAGCCTGCGGATGCCGGGCAGCCGGCTGAGGGTGAGCTCGGAGAAGCGGCTGAGTTCCCACTTCTGCTCGGCGTCGAAGAACTCCTGGTACCAGCCCAGGCAGTTGTCCAGATCCGCCGTCTGTACGCCCACATGGTGAATTCGGGGGCCGTTCGAACGGTCCACTGCGGCATCTTCCTTTCCGGTCGAAGGTGTTGACGCGAGGGGGAGGGGCGGCGGGGGGGGGGGGGGGGCCCCCGCGCCCCCCCGCGGGGGGGGGGGGCCCCCCGGGGGGGCCCCCCCGCCCGCCCGGGGGGGGACCCCCCCCGC